>JAGARQ010000015.1 GCA_017622175.1 Bacilli bacterium
ATAGATGGAAACAAAGATATTTTTATAGGTGACTATTCAATGAACTTTGATAGTGATTCAATGTGCAAATAGTTAAAATGTGTTTATTAGGAGCAGTTATGAAAAATAAAAAATTTATTGAAAAAATTTATTGGAATAATTTTTTTAATTATAATCATGTCAATAAGTACAATATATATGTTTATTCCAAATGGAAAAACATTAGAAAGTCGTGAAAAAATATTAAAAAATTCTACTCCGGGAAAATATGTATGGAAAATAGATAAAGAAATAAAGATATATGATTATATAATAAGCAGTGTTTATGGAACTATGGAAGGACTTGCAACTTTTAAATCTACTGGTAATGGAAGATACAAATTAGAAAGTGTTGGATATAGTGAAAAAGGTGATGTTGTAAGAACAGAAATTATTCATAATGGAGAAGTTTATTATATTGTATGGTGTAATCAACCAAATTTAGATTATGCAGAAGTAATTTATACAATTGATAATGAAGAATTAGAACCTAGAATATTTGATGTTAAAGAAAGTAATTTGATTTCATTTAAATCTCCAAGTGATGATTTTATGATGAAAATTACATATTATGATAAAGATGGTAACAGTTATGATTAGATAAATAGTAGTTTGTTTGCTAGGAGGAATATATGAAAAAGAAGATAATAATTCTAATCTGTGTGATTGCATTTGTGATAGTTTCATGTGTCTCTGTGATAATTTCAGCAAATGTGACAGGTGTTTTAAATCCAATTGCATCTGTATATAGTATTTTAAAAGTTAATTTAGATAAAGATGAAACTTATGTAGTTGCACAAAAGAAACCGTGGAAAATAATGATTGCTAAACCATATATGGATGGAAAATCTGCTAATGAATTACTTGATGAGTATATGAAAAACGATGGTTATGAAGAATATGACCGAATGGGAAGTGTTATTACTTATAAAAATGAAAAAGGTAACGAAAGAAGAATTCATTTTTCAGTAAATAAATATTTTTCTCTTTGGGAGTGGATTTAAGCAAATTACAAATTGTTGGGAGGAAAGATTATGTATAATTTTGATTTAAAGAAAAATGAAGAAATTATAAAAGTGTTTGAAGATGTGTTAATAAGGCAAGAAGAAAATGAAAAAATAACAACTATTGCTTTAACAAATAAAAGATTGCTATTTTTAGATTATTTAATAGAAAATGAAGGGCTAGAAGTATTAAGAATAGCTAGAGCAATGGATTATATAAAATACAAAGAAGTATATTATCAAATAAATTTAAATGATATAGAAAATATTATTAAAGATAAATACTATAAAGTTAATTTAAAAAACAAGAAATCATTTGAATTTGATAATGATGAGTTATATAATATATTAAAAAAGTTGGTGAAATAGATGAAGAAGATAATTAAATTAATAATAAGCATATTACTAGCATTTATGATAATAATTTTTGTGGATTTTGTTTTTCTAAAAATTAATAATAAACCTTTAATATATATAAAACAAACTAGAGAAGAACAAGAAATGACTATTTATAACGGACTTCTTTATCGTGTAGTTGAATGTACTGCAGAAGATGGTAATTTTACAATTATGGGTTATACTAAAAAAATAGCTGACAATTATTGCCCTAGGACAACTCATATGGATTATAATGATGGGTATATTATTAATTCAAAAGGTGTAAAAATAAGCAAAGAGGATTTTGATATATTATATAAATACTATAGTATATCCGAAATAGATAATATGGATAGTGAATCTGTAAAAGAAAATGTAGCCAATTTAAAAAAACAAAAAAATTAAAATAAAAGACAAAATAAATTAATAGTACAAAATAGACTCTTATTTCTTATATCAAAGAAACAAGTTTTTTTATATAAGAATAAAAAAGCAAAGAATATTTGCACTCAAAAAGTATAATGTAAAGACATTTTGATAGTAATATTTTTATTAAACTATATAATTAGTGATAAGAGGAGATGAAAAAATGAATTTAGGAAAAAGATTATTAGAAATAAGAAAGGAAAATAAATTGTCACAAGAGGAGTTTTCTGAAATGTTTAATGTAACTAGACAAACTGTATCAAGTTGGGAAAATAGTAAAAGTTATCCAGATATAGAAACAATTATAAAAATTAGTGATAAATTTGATATATCATTAGACATTTTGTTAAAAGAAAATAAAGATATGATTGCAACCATTGACAAAAAGGTAAAAAACTCTAAAAAATTAAAATGTATAATACTTGCGTTAATATTTTTAATAATATTAATTATTTGTTTATTCCCATTAAGAAAATGTAATACAGAAAATGAAAAAGAAATAGCTCTAAAGCAAATTAAATATGGAACTGAAGTGGTTTCCTTTACCGGTGAAACAGACAATTTCATTATGAATAATGGAAAAATTGATTTTTCTCTTGAAAATAGTTTAATACAAATTACTGATTTTAACTTAAAAGAAAATACTAAAATTAATTCTAAAAAAATAACATATGCAGTAATACAAGTTTATTTTGATGATAAGCTTTGGGGAATGACTGAGTACATTAATAATGAAAAAGAGAGCTTTAAAGAATGGTTAAATAATACTTTACTTTTAGAGACAGTATCTTATCCATGTAGAGAAAACTATGACTCAACTAAGTGTGAAGCAGGTAGAAGTACATTAATTGATAAAAGTTTATTTCCAGATAATATGAAAATAATAATAGACTATGATATTGATTCTGAAATAACAAGTGAATTTTTTGAGGTTTCAATGCGTCTGCATAACTAATGTTCTTTAATTAATAAATAAGTTTTGTAGAGCTAACAAAAGAATATCACCAATAAGAACAAAAACAAGAGTAGACAAAAATCTACTCTTTTACATTAAACAAATTTTAGATAACTTCTCAATTATCTTATCTATAAATTCAACCAATTGATAATACCCTAATCGATACATTGTATCACGAAGCTTATTTAAATCATCAATAGTTGACGAAATGACGTTATTAACATTTTCTATATCAGCATTAGATAAATTAGTATTATCATATTCAGTAATTAAATTTCTAATAAAGTCAGATTGTGTTAATCTAGCTTTATTAGATTTTTCTTTTAATAGTTTTTGTTCTTCTTCGTTAAGAAAAACATTTAGCTTTATATTTCTTACTCTAATATCTATCATCTTCTTTCTTTTTTAGGGTTTGGGATTATTCCCATAATTTCGCAAGTGGCGGGAGTAAACTTGCAGTGCTGGCTAATACTAAAAATCCAAAGTGTACTCACACGCTATACATAAATTAATTCTTTAAAGGTTACTTCTTCAGCACAATTTTTATAATTGTTCATAAGTTTTATCCATTCTAATTGATTAAAATTTTTATTTTTTTCAGAAAGTTTTTCATCATTTTTTACATAATTATTCATTAAAATATTTAATCTTTCCTCACATAATTCACTAATTAAATTAAGATGATTAATAAGTTCTCCTTTCATAAGAAGTACTTCGTATAATGTTTTTTTATGAGTTTTTAGATAATCTAATCTTAATAATCCATACTTATTTATTTTACTTTTACTATTTTTTGTAACTAAATTCGGTAAAACAAAACCATTAATTTTTAAATATTTCATTGTCATTTTTATCATTTCCTTTCTTATTACTAGCTGAAAAAGAATTGTTTTTAAGTTTTATCTTTAAAAATTTTTCAAATGCTTCAAGTATTACTTCTTGAACATCCTTTCCTTTTTCATCATAAACACAAATAACTTTATCATTTTTATCTTTCATTTACATCGTTTCCTTTCCTTTTGGTATTAATAGAAGTTGATCAACAACTAAATTATTTTCAATATAAGGACAATTAATAATGCCGTCATAATAAAAATGTTCTTTTAATAATTCTAAATAAATATTTAATTCTTTCTTTGAATATTCATTGTTTTCATATTTTTGTAGTGAAATAATTGTATATTTACTAGATAATTCTTTTAACTTTTTTCTATCAATTTGACCTTTATATTTAATTCCAATTTCGCTATCTTCCAAAATATCATTCAAATATTCTAGATATTCTTTATTACTTTTAGAGATAAATTCATCAGTAAACTTAATATTTTTTATTTCAATATTGTAATTTCTATCTCTTTCTATTTCTAAACTAGCTATTAATCTTTGAATTAAATCTCGCTTAGTTTTTCTATTTAAACTATCCCAGACAAATGAAAATCCTAAATTGTTAGCGAATATATATTCATCATTTTCTTTAACACAATCTAACTTTTTAGATAATTCAAGAGTGTATTCCTTAAACTCATTATCCGGATCTAACGCATCTTTCTTATTATTTAGTTTTTGAATTTCTTTTTTTATCATCTCATTCTTATGATTAATTGCATCAACATTCAAATTAGAAGTTAAATATAAATCAACTAATTTTTTCTCTTGTAGTTTTAATTTATCAATAGCTTTATCAATATCTTTTAATTCTTTAGACCGATTAGAGTTACAAACTATAATCTCATTTTTACGTTCATACATATATCTTGTTAATTCATTTAGTATTCTTCCCAATCGTTTTTCAATTTTATCAGAACTATAATGAAGTCCTTTTGAATTACAATTAGAGTTTTTACAAGTTAAATGATAATAAGTTTTTTGTTTAGGAGTTCCACTATGTTTGAAAGAATTAGTAGAAGATAATATATTTCCACAATTAGGACATTTTATTATTCCAGTAAATAAATGTATATGTTCTCCATAATTAGGATGTTTATTTTTCTCTAGATTTTTTCTTGTAATATTCCAGGTTTCAATATCAATAATAGGTTCACAGTAATTATTTACTCTTAAGATATCTTGAGATTTTCTTCTATATTTTCCGTATTCAAATACACCAATATAAATAGAATTAGTAAGTATCTTATAAACTCTATCACTTTTCCATTTACCTTGGCTTAAATAAGCATTATTTTCTCTCATAATAGTAGCAATACCTCTAGTAGAATGTCTTTGCTTGCATAGTTCAAATATTTCTTTAACAACTTGAGCTTCAATAGGTTCAATTTCCAAATAACCAGTTTCTTTATTTCTAATATAGCCATAAGGAGCTTTACTAGGATGAATATGTTCTAAAGCCATTTCTTCCATAGCTCTTTTAGTTCTAGCACTAATTTCTTTTCTTTCTCTTTGTCCAAATACTAAATTCATACCAAATATCATTTCACCATTAGCAGTAGATACATCATAAGGTTCTAGTATAAGTTCAATTTTAACATCATGTTCTTCACAATAATTTAGTAGCCAAAAACCATCATAATTATTTCTTGTAAGTCTATCGACTTTAATAGCAATCAACTTATCGATCTTTTTAGCTTTAATGTCTTTTAATAATCTCTGCATTTCTGGTCTCATTAAATCTTTTCCAGAATGACCAGCATCATTATAAACATCCATAATGTCATATTCATTTTTCTCACAATATTCTTTAATCATCCGAAGCTGTGAATCAATAGAATATCCATTATCTCTTTGATCATCAGTACTAACTCTTACATAAATTCCACATCTCAATAAAATCATCTCCTCACTTGTTTCCCCACTTAGACCAAAAAAGTTAAGTCACAAATTTTAATATATCTTTCATATGTTTGGCACTTTATAAGCTATTTTTGTAGTCTAAACTTAAATTTTTTTTCATTTTACAAATATATACTTCACATGTTTGGCATTTTAAAAGTAGTTATAGGGGGATAAACTTAAATTTTTGTAAGAATTTGTTTGATTTCTTTGAGACTATACTTTTCGTTATGTTCTTTAATATAGAATGGTTTATTACTAATCTCATTTACTTTATATTCTAGTATTGTAAGCATAGTAGGACGTGTAATTATGTATTGTGTTGGTTCAATAAACTGTAAATTTGTTTTCAGTAAGTGTTTTATTTTTCCTTTTTTAGTTTTATAAGAATAACTTTTAATAATTTCTAGAATTTCAGTATTTGGTTCTAGTATTTCAATAGTTTTAAAATCAAGCATAAAAAAATGTCCTCCTTTCTAGAAAGAGAACATTGTACTTATATATC
>JAGARQ010000016.1 GCA_017622175.1 Bacilli bacterium
AAAATATGTTGAACAACCTCTTTATGTCTTTTATCAGTAGTTCTAACAAAACGATCATAACTAGTATTCATTAAATCCCAAATGCGTTTAATTTCACCTGCAACATCATCTACAAATGCTTGAGGTTCAACTCCAGCTGCTGCTGCTTTTTCTTCAATTTTAATACCGTGTTCATCAGTTCCAGTTTGAAAATATACATCATAACCTTTTAATCTCTTCCATCTTGCAATAGCATCAGCTAAAACAATTTCATAAGTATTACCAATATGTGGTTTTCCTGATGTATAAGCAATTGCAGTTGAAATATAATACTTTTCTGCCATAAAATTCACTCCCTTTAATTATTTTCAATATCAAAAAAAAATTACTACGACATAAGGACGATATATAATCGCGGTACCACCTTATTTCATAATAATTTGATATTACACACTTAAATAGTTAACGCCTATCTACGACTATACCTACATATCGATATAGTAGTTCAGAAGCCATATCATATAACTTAATTTATTCCTCGCTTTCACCTTACCGAGGTCTCTAAAAATAAACTTTTCATTATAGACTCTTCATCAAAACATTTAAAAAGTTACGGACTTAATATAACATAAAAAAAATTAATCTTCAACATATTTTCCCAAAAAATGTGTAATCATATTACTAATATTTATATCAAATTCAGAAATATCACTATTTAATGAAAGTACGATAACAGCACCAACTACATCTCCAAAACATAAAATTGGATTAATAATATAAGAATACTTTTCATCAATATTATTCAAAATAGTTATAGAACTCAAATTTTTTTCAACATACAAATGTCCACTTAAAATATTAGAACTTATCTCTTTTGATAGTTCTTTATTTAAATATTTCTTTTTAAACTCTCCACTTCCACTAACAATAAAATCCCTGTCGCATATTAAAACAGTTTTATTAATTAAACCACTAGCAACATCACCTAATTTTTTAGATATTTCTCCTAAATCAGAAACCTTTGAAAATTTCTTCAAAAAAATTATATTATTATCTACAAAAATCTCCAATTCCTCACCATCTCTAATTTTTAAAGTACGTCTTATTTCCTTTGGAATAACAATTCTTCCTAAATCATCTACTCTTCTTACTACTCCTGTTGACTTCATATTATTCCCCACTTTCTCTAAATTTATTATTTCCCGGGAAATATTTTTTATACAAAAATCAAAAACAAATAATTAACCTAACGTAATATCTAAAATCATCATAACTGAAAAACCAATAATTATACTTATAATTCCCCAAAAAGATTTACTACCATCATGCATTTCTGGAACAAGTTCTTCAAAAACAACATATATCATTGCACCTGCTGCAAATGCTAACAAGTATGGCAATAAAGGTACAACTACATTAATAAGTGTAATAGTTATTAATGAAGCAATTGGTTCAACAACACCAGACATTACACCCGTAAAAAAAGCTTTTTTCTTAGAAACACCATCTAACTTCATTGGCATCGAAATAATAGCACCTTCGGGAATATTCTGAATAGCAATACCTAAAGCTAATATAATTGCACTAAGTAAACTAACCTCTATATTACCAGATAATACACTAGCAAAACATACTCCAACAGCCATTCCTTCTGGGATATTATGAAGAGTAACAGAAAACATTAACATATTAATACCCTTACCACTATTATTTTGAATTCTATCAGATATCTTATGAACAAAAATTAAAAATAATACACCCAAAAATAAACCAATTACAGCAGGGATCCATACCACTTTATAATTTGATTCTGCCATTTCAACAGATGGTATTATAAGTGACCAAATACTAGCAGCTATCATAACTCCACTTGCAAAGCCAGTCATTACCTTCTGAAAGTTTGGGTTAATTTCTTTCTTTAAGAAAAAAACAAAAAAACTACCTAAACAAGTACCAATAAATGGTATTAATATTCCTAACATACAATAAAACAAAATCATTTAAATTCCTCCGCTATCATATCGTATGTAAAATAATAATTAATGTCACAAAAAAGAGACCTAAGTCTCTTAATTATCTTCTTGTTTAAAAATTCTTGAATTAGCTAAAGTAAATAAATATCTTTCTCCATGTTCCTTAACACTATTAGCTAATGTTGTATCTTTAACAAGAGTTTTAAAATCAATATTTTCAAGTAATTGTCTTTGATAAGAACCTTTTACAAACTTAATAACCTCATCACTAATTTTCTTTTTAATATTTTCATCTACTTCATTAAAAAAAACAGACGAAATATCTTTAACGAATTTTTTTTCAACAGCTTCTTGAAGCTGCTCTTTCATAATTTTCTTTAGATTTTTATTAATATCATTAAACTCTTTTTTATTTATTTTAATAATATCTGTATCTTTCAATAACGTAATTTCTGAAATAGCTTTCTCTAGAGTATCAACTCTAGTTTTCTTTATTTTATCACAACATTTAATAACTTCTTTACGATAACCATCCAACAGTTCATCCAACTTCAATGTATCTAAAACTATTTTATTTTTTTTAGCTAAATCTAAAAATTTAGATTTGATTGAATCCATAGAGTCAAGCGGTGGTTTTCTTAGTAAAGACATTATATCTTCATTTACTAATACATCAGTATTATTATGAATAATTTCAATAATCGATTGCTTATAGTTATCTAAATGTTGTTTTTTTATTTCTTCTAATGCATCTACCATTCTCATCTTCACTCCTAGCATATTAACTTTAACAAGAATTTAAATCATTAGTCAATGTTTTTTCCAAATTTCTCAAAAATTTTATCAAGAAGTTCTACCAAATAATAAACTGGATGTTTCTCTAACTTAATAATATCAAGAACAATAACTAAATTACTTCCTCTGCTAATAAATCTAAACATATTAGATACTTGAAATGCATCCATAAACAACTCTTCAGTATCCATCTTAGCCACAACATCCATTGGGAAAACTAATTCAATAGAATTCTTGGTTTGATGAACATTACTGATTTTTACTTTAGTTGCTAGCTTTTCAAACCATTCTTCATACATATAAATAATTATATCTTCATTAATTCTACCAAATCTATCTTCCAGTTCAGTCTTAACCTCATTAAATTTTTCTTTTGAGTCAATTTCATTAATCTTTCTATGAATTTCAATTTTTAATTCATCCTCACTAACATATGAATCATCAATATGTGTTGTAACACTTAATAATGGCGGCTTATCAACTTCATCTTCTTCAATTTCTAACGTAATATTTTTCTTTCTAGCAACCTCATCATTTAACATTTTCAAATACAAATCAATTCCAACAGAATCAATAAACCCAGCTTGTTCACTACCTAAAATATCACCAGCTCCTCGAATTGATAAATCACGAGTAGCAATAGAAAATCCACTTCCGAGTTCAGTAAACTCTTTAATTACATTTAATCTTTTTACAGCAGTTTCAGATAAAGACTTAAATGGTTGATACATAAGATAAGCATAAGCAAACTTATCTCCTCTACCAACACGTCCTCTAATTTGATATAACTGACTTAATCCAAAATGGTCTGCATCCATAATAATTAAAGTATTAACATTAGGAATATCAATACCTGTTTCAATAATAGTCGTACACACCAAAACATCGTATTCATGATTAGTAAAATCTAAAATAACATTTTCTAACTCATTTTTTGTCATCTGACCATGAGCAATCGCAATACGTGCCTCTGGAACAAGATTTTGTATTCTACTACGCTCTTCTTCTATTGATTGAACTCTATTATATAAAATAAATACTTGACCATTTCTTGATAATTCTTTATATATAGCATCTTTAATAATTTGTTTATTCTCTTCAACAACATAAGTTTGAACAGGATATCTATTCATTGGAGGAGTTTCAATAAGAGATAAACTTCTTATACCAACAAGCGACATTTGAAGAGTTCTAGGTATTGGTGTAGCTGTAAGAGTCAATACATCAACATTTGTTTTATACTGTTTAATTTTCTCCTTATGAGCAACTCCAAATCTTTGTTCTTCGTCAATTACCAATAAGCCTAAATCTTTAAGTTTAACATCATCACTTAACAATCTATGTGTACCAAATACCATATCAATAGTTCCATCTTTTAACCCATCAAGAATTCTTTTTGCTTCCTTAGGTGTAGTAAATCTATTTAATAAACCAATTGAAACAGGAAAATTCTTAAATCTTAACTTTGCATTCTCATAATGTTGATTCGAAAGAATTGTAGTTGGACAAAGAAACAATACTTGTTTAGAATCAAGAATCGCTTTAAATGCAGCAACAAAGGCAACCTCAGTCTTCCCAAATCCAACATCACCACATAAAAGTCTATCCATAGGTACTGGACATTCCATATCAGATTTTATCTGATTTATTGCTTGAACCTGATCCTTAGTTAGCTCATAAGGAAAATCTTGTTCAAAATCAAAAGACATATCACAATCAGGTGAAAATGCAAATCCTCTTCTTGCCTCTCTTTCAGCATATAATGCAAGTAACTGATCTGCCATATCATTTACTTTACTCTTAACTCTAGCCTTAGTTTTATTCCACTCATTTCCTCCTAATTTATTAATTTTAGGAGCAGCACCCTCTTTTCCAGAATATTTAGAAAGTAAATCAATTTTTTCAACAGGAATATAAATCTTATCAGTACCTTGATATAACACCTCTAAATAATCCTTAGAAATACCATTAAGAGTAAGTATTTTTATACCATTATAAACACCAATTCCATGAATATTATGAACAACATAATCACCAACACTAAGTTTATTAACATCTTTTATGCCAACAGAATATTTAAACTTAGTTTTATATTTCTTCTTATTATTGTTATTTAAAAATAATTCATTAGATGATAAAACAACCAAATTATTATAAATAAAACCTTGATTTACTTCTTTTTCTATTAAGTTAACCATACCTAATTTAATATCATTAAAAGAACTTTCCACAACCTTCATATTAAGGATTTTTATAATACTTCTAAGTTGATGTTGTTTTAAACAAATAAGTACAGTTTTTCCATTATCCATTTCTTTTCTAATAAAATTATTAATATTTTCTACATTTTCAGAGAAGTTATTGATTGTTCTAACACCAAAATTAGTAAGTTCTGAAATATGTTTATTATTAACAACATTATTAATAGACATATAATATATAGGAAAATCAGACTTAATTTCATCTAAATCAAACATATATTTTCCATTAAAGCTAGTATCCTTACTTTCCTTGTAAGTAACAACTTCTTCCATAATATGTGAATAACTAAACTCTAATTGTTCATAATCCTTAAACACAGTAATAGTATCGTCTAAATAATCAACAATAGACTCTACATTACCAAATTCAGATAAATACTTTTGTTTACCAAACTTATCATCAGGAACATCAGAAGAAGTTATAAATTCAAAATATGGTTTAATAAAAATACTTTTAATATTTTCCAATGATTTTTGTGTTTCAGAATCAAAAACTCTTATAGAATCAATCTCATCATCAAAAAATTCAATACGAATTGGATTTTCCTCATCAACTGGAAAAACATCAACAATAAACCCACGTACACCGAACTCTCCAGTCTTTGTAACAATTGTATCCCTAGTATAACCACTTGAAATCAATTTACTAACCAAAGATTGAGGACTTATAATAGATCCAACTTTTAACTCTAATATAAAATCTTTATATGTTTTCTTTGCAGGTAAAAAACGTAAATAACCCATTAAATTAGTTATAACAACTAATGGATTTCCTTTTACAATCTCATTTATAGTTTCAAGTCTAGTAATTTGTAAATCTGGACTAACTGCTAAAGCTTCACTTGTAAGAAAATCATCCATAGGAAATAAACAACAATTATCATTATAATTTTTCATTATTGAATAAAGTTGATTTGCTTCATATAAGGAATTAACTACAACTAAAATATTTCTATGATATTTTTCAAAAATATTATTTAAATATACACAAAAAAACTCATCGGTAAGACCAGCTATACCCATGTCTTTTTTTATATCAACATTAATAAATTGATCAAATAACCCCATCTAATCACCTATTCTTACTGTTGTATTTACTCATTAAATCACCAAATGATAATACAAAAAAATCATCGATAACATCAACAAATGTATTAAAAAGTTCATCATAAATCTTCATATCATCCTTAGAAATTTTTCCAAGAACATAATCCTTAGTATCAATATCTTTATCTTTAGAAATACCCACTTTTAACCTTTTGTATTCAGCAGTCCCTAAACATCTTTCAATATCTCTTAAACCATTATGACCACCACAAGAACCTTTACTTTTTAACTTATAATTACCAGTTAAAAGATCTAAATCATCAGATATTACCATAATATCATCTACAGATAATTTATAGAAATTAACAAATTGACTAACAACACTACCAGACAAATTCATATATGAAAGTGGTTTTAAGAAAATAACCTTTTCACCTTTAATATTTGTTTCAAGATAAGAACCATTAAATTTATTTTTCCAATTATCCATGATACATTTTTTTGAAATATAATAATCCACAGCCATAAAACCAATATTATGTCTAGTATTTTCATACTCTTTACCGGGATTTCCTAATCCAACTATTAATTTCATAAAAATCACCTTTTCTTTACTTTTTCAACAATATTTGCAATATCTTCATTTTTTTTACTGAAAATAGACATACCTGGACATATTTCCAAATTTTTAATATTTTCAGTATTTAAACTATAACTTGAATCAAAGGAACCATCCCATCTAGAGACCCAACTTCTTATGATTCCTACTCTCAGCCCATGAGGATTTACTTTATGAGTCATACTAATTCCCCTTACTATTATGATATTCACTATAAATAATAGACTTAGCAATATCACGTTCTTTTGCTACTAATTTGATTGCATCTTTTTCAGACATACCATCATCAACATACAACATGACATGTTCTACAATTGACATGTGAGAATAATCAACGACTTCATGATTACCTTCTACAACTAGAACAAATTCACCTTTTAAAGAATCTGCAACATTAATTAAATTACTAATCCTATCTCGTAATATTTCCTCATGTATCTTTGAAATTTCCCTACTTATACTAATAAAGCGATTTCCAAAAACATCAAGCATTGCTTCTAAAGTATCTTTAAGTCGATGAGGAGCCTCATAAAAAATCATAGTATATTTAAAATTTGCTAAAGATTCTAACTCTTTTTTCTTTTTAGATTCTTTTGAATTTAAAAAGCCATAAAACATAAATGGAGACGGATCAATACCAGAAGTTGTAAGTGCTGGAACAAATGCAGTAGCTCCAGGTAAACTAATAACATTAAAGCCAGCTTTAATAACTTCTTTAGCAACAATATAACCAGGATCACTAATAATAGGTGTACCTTGGTCAGTCACTAAACCAATATTTAAACCATTCTTTAATTCATCAACAACATAGCTTCTTACTTTATCTTCATTAAACTCATGACAACTAATCAATCTCTTTTTTATATTATATTTGCTTAAAAGTTTACCAGTTTCACGAGTATCTTCACATAAAACAAAGTCAACAGACTCTAAAGTTTTAAGTGCTCTAACAGTTATATCATCTAAATTTCCAATTGGGGTTGGTATTAAATATAAACTAGCACTATCATCATAACTTTTTTGATTCATTATCTCACTTCTTCCTGCAATAAAGCATAATCTTTTGTAATTGTTCCATCTTCATTATACATAATAATTGGATTTTCTATCTTTAAGCCTTCATTTCCATTTTTTTGTCCTTCAATTAAAACTAAAGTAGAACCTTTAGAAACTTTTTCATATACAAATTGAATCCTCTTAGGCTCAATAGAGTTTTTTCTAAATTCCAATAATATTTCCATTAGTCGCTCAGGTCTATGTACTATAGCAAAATTACCATTATTTTTCAATAATTTTTTAGCACAAACTAATAGATCTGCTAAATTAATTTCAACCTCATGTCTAGCAACCATCTTCTCATAACTATCATTAAAGTAATTTTTATCATTTACTTTAAAATAAGGTGGATTACAAGTTATTAAATCAAAACTATCAAAAAAATTACTATTTGCAAAATCCTTCATATTCATATTAATAATATTTATTTTATCAGATAGTCCATTATAATCTACAGACCTTTTAGCCATATCATAGAGTTTTTCTTGAATTTCAACACCTATTATTTTCTTATCTGTTCTAAGAGATAGAATAAGTGGAATAACTCCATTACCACATCCTAAATCAGCAATCAATTTATCTCTTAATCTAATTGTTGCAAAATTTGCTAACATGATACTATCTAAAGAAAAAGAAAAACAATCATTATCTTGAAATATTTTTCTGTTTTTATATCCTAATATATCATTTAGAACTTCCATTTTTCAAATCATCCTTTGAAAATTCAACAATACCCTTTTCTTTTAAATCAACAGAGTAAGTCTTTTTAAATACATCAACAGAAACAACTTTACCCATACCCATTGGAGTATCAGCAACCATACCAATTTTAGGCAAATCTTTCTTAAGTTCTGTATAAACATCGTTTTCATAGTCTAAGCAACATAATAGTCTTCCACATACACCATTAATTTTAGAAGGATTTAAAGCTAAAAACTGATTTTTTGCCATATTAATAGATACACTATTAAAATCAGTTAAAAAAGAATTACAACATAAGAACAATCCACAAGGACCTAAACCACCTATTTTCTTCGATTTATCTCTTACACCAATTTGTCTAAGTTCAATTCTTGTTTTATATTTTTGTGCTAACTTTTTAGCAAGTTCTCTAAAATCAACTCTATTTTCAGATAAGAATGAAAATACCAATTGAGATTTATCCAAACTATAATATGCCTCTACAAAATTCATATCTAAATCTAATTCTTTACTTAACTTTCTAGCATCTTTTAATGCTTTTTCAGTATTTTTTTCATTGTCAACAAAATTCTTAAAATCATCTTCACTAGCAAGTCTTATAACTTTTGAAAGAGGTAAATCCAAATTTTCCTGTTTTTCTTTATAAACATCCTTACAAACCTCACCTAATTGTAAACCATTCTCAGTTTCAAAAACAACTAAATTACCTTTTACTAAATCCAACATATTTGGAGAAACATAATAAATGCCCTTAGTTGCTTTTAATCTTACCACTACTACATCAATCATAAACTAACCTCCTATTAATCTGGAAAATAAACAATCCAACCATAACTTATAATTAACATTAAAATCTAATTTTTGTATTTCTTCTTCAATAATTAAAATATAATTTGTTAAATCATTAATACTTGTATTTTTTAATAGATTAATAACTCTTTCATCACAAAATGAATTTCTATTTGAAACATAATTCAAATATTTTAAAATAATTTTCTCAATTTCTCCAAGAATTTCTTTCGCAATATTTTTATCCACAAGTATATTGTCCATAATGTGTTGATGATAAACAAATAAATCATCCTTTTTTACAATGAACTTTAACATATCAAGTGTATTATCTGATAAAGTAATATTATAAGAATCATCTTTTAAAGAAATTATCTGACATCTAGATAAAATTGTTTCTATAATTTTATATCTATTGGTAGTTAATAAAATTGCAATAATATCTTCTTCTGGTTCTTCTAAAAACTTCAAAATGGTATTTCCTGACGAATCATTTAATTTATCAGCTTCTTTTATAACATAAATCATTTTATTATTTAAAAAAGATTTATTTTTAAATTGTTCTTGTAATGCAATTAATTGAGCCTTTTTTATAACACTTCCATCAGGCTCAACAATCTTTAAATCAGGATAATTACCACTATCAATCAATAAATTTGCAGATTCATCATTAATAATCAACTTAATAAAATCAATTACACAATTAAAATCATTATCATAATTATCCAATTCTATTAAATAAGCATGAGAAATTTTATTAAATCTAACTATATTATTAATAAGCTCATAAAAATTTTTTTTAGGTGTAGTTAACTCCATAAAATCACCTCACTATAACAAAATCTTAAAAATAATTAATCCTATTAATGAAGGCACTCCCAAAATAGAAATAATTATAATATTAAAAATATTAATAGGAACAACTAAATTAAAGTTAACAGCTATTAAATTATAACCATATAATAAAAACGAACTAAAAATAATTTTTTTAATAAATCTAATAATAAATTGCATATAATCATCTCCTATTAAGAGATATGAGAAATAATTATATTTATTCTATTTCTTTTCTATCATTTAAAGCGCGTTCTAAAGTTAAACTATCAACATATTCCATATCCGCACCTATCGGTACCCCACTAGCTAAACGGGTAGTTTTAACATCTAATCCATCTAATATTCTTTTAATATATAAAGATGTAGTTTCTCCTTCAATACTTGGTTTAAAAGCAAAAATTATTTCCTTAAAATTTTCTTTAGAAATTCTATCAAGTAATCTATCTAAACCAATATCTTCTGGATTAATTCCATCTAATGGTGAAATCAATCCGTCTAAAACGTGATATTTACCATGAAACATCCCTAATTTTTCAAATAAGAAAACATTTTTAGTATCTTCCACTACACATAATAAATCGCAAGTTCTAGAATCATCAGAGCAAATATAACACCTATCATTTTCTGTTAGAGTATTACATATTTCACACTTATGAATATTATTTTTTACATCTTTCAAACTGTCTGAAAAAAATTCTACTTGCTCATCTTCTAATTCTAAAACAGAAAAAGCCAGTCTCTCGGCTGTCTTCTCACCGATTCCTGGTAAAAATTTAAATGATTCAATTAAACTTTTAATACTATCAGGATACATAATCAAATCCTAGAATAAACCTGGAATATTTCCAAATTTACCCATTTTCTTATCTAATGTTTCATCAACTTTATCATTAGCTTGATTAATAGCTACCATAATCATATCTTGTAGCATTTCAATATCATCTGCATCTAAACCATCTTTGGCATCGATTTCAACTTTAACTACTTCTTTAGTTCCTTTAACTGTAACTTTTACTAAAGAACTTTCCCCTGTAAATTCAGTATTATCAACTTCATCTTTTACCTTTAACATATCTTTTTGTAAAGCTTGCGCTTGCTTCATCATTGCTTGTATATTCATATAAATTCTCCTTTTAATTAATTAATTTCAACAATGTCACCAAAAAGTTCCACTGCACTACTTTTTATTATATCATTTTTTACTTCTTCTTCATATATTTCTTCAGGTTCTTCCATTAAAACATATGAATTTCCATCTTTTAAACACTTTATATAATTATTTTTTTCTTTATCCCACTCTTCATCAGTAATAATAGCAATACATTTATTAGAATTAGTAATTTTATTGTATACATACGTTATTTTATCCAATTCCAGTAGATTTTGTTTAACACTAGAATCATATGCATAACTAATAATAATTGAATTATCACTTGCGGCTCTGATAGAACCATCTAATAAATTACAAACTAAATAACCAATTTCTTGATCAAAAGTAAAATCGTTTAATAACTTAAATTTCTCTAACTCCTCATTAAGAATTTTCTTATTAGCAAGAGCTAATGTATTATTAACTCTGGCTTTCATTATATCATTAATATTCTTAACTAATTTAATTGAATTATCAACATTTGAAGAATCATCTGATAAACTCATACCAGAATTAATATCAGAACCATAACTAACATCTAAAGAATTATATTCATCTTCATCATCAGAAAAATCTTTATCAAAGTCATATTCTTCGTCTTCTTCATTTTCTTCAACGCTGTTATTAAAATTTTCTGATTCAACTTTAACAATAGTATTTTCCTTATTTAATTCTTCCCCAGTAAAATTATTTCCCACTTTATTATTATTAATTATTTCCTGGGAAATAATTTCATTATTAATATTGTCTTTTATATATTTTATTAATAACATTTCAATAAATATTTTAGGGTTACCACTTCTTTTTATATCGAACATTTTTTCGTTAATAAGATTGATTAATAACAGCATATTTTCAATAGAATAATCAGATTTTGTGTTTTCCACATAGTAATTTACAACATTATTCCTTAAAAAATGCATTAATTGAGTTAAAATTTGGATTAAATTTTTACCATCACTGTTAAATTTATTAATATATTCTAAAACTTTAGAAAGATTACCAGAAAAAATAGAATCACAAACTGCAATAAGCATTTTTTTAGTAATCATACCATTTACTTCGGCAAAATCATCTAAAGTAATTTTTTCCTGAGTATATGAAATAAGTTTATCTAAAGCTCCTAAAGCATCACGCATACCACCATCAGATGAAATAGCAATTTCCTCAAGAACTTCTTCATCAATATCTATACTTTCACTCTTACAAACAGTCTTTAATCTGTCAACTATCATGTCATTTGAGATTCTTTTAAAAGAAAAACATTGACATCTAGAAATAATTGTTTCCGGAACCTTTTGAGGATCAGTAGTCGCTAATATAAAAATTGCATGTTCTGGTGGCTCTTCCAATGTTTTTAATAAAGCATTAAAAGCTCCAATAGATAACATATGAACTTCATCAATTATATAAACTTTATATTTTAATTCGGCCGGAACTAAAGAAATTTTATTTTTTAATTCTCTAATTTCATCAACTCCATTATTTGAAGCAGCATCTATTTCAATAATATCTACGCATTCCTTCTCAAATGAGTGAATACACGATTTACATTTTCCACAAGCATTTCCATCAACTGGTTCTAAACAGTTAATAGATCTAGCGAATATTTTAGAAGCTGTTGTTTTTCCAACACCACGTGGTCCAAAAAACATATAAGCATGACTAAATGACTTATTTTTTATAGAATTCTGAAGAGTTTTAACAATTGTATTTTGCCCAACAACACTTTCAAATCCTTGAGGTCTATATTTTCTATATAAAGCACGATACATAATGCACCTCCTAATCCCCTATATTATAACACAAAGAAAAAAACATTATTACTTTTTTCTTCTCAAACTAAAGAAATTTTGTAATAATGTTTCACTCTTTTCCGCAGATAAATTATTAACGAAGTTAACAGATGGATTCACCATATCAGACTCAAAAATCTTACTTATAATAAATTTATTGTTTTTATCTTTATTTTCCAAAGCAGAATAAACATTTTTTATACGAGATTGTTTGATTGCACTTGCACACATAGGGCAAGGCTCCAAAGTAACATAAATATCGCAATCATCCAATCTCCAATTTTTTAACTTTTTAGAAGCCTTTAAAATTGCTAAAATTTCAGCATGATTCACAGAACACATTGATTTTTCCTTAACATTATGTGATTTAGCAAGAATTTTACCATCCTTTACTATTACAGCACCAATTGGAACTTCTCCAAGTTTAAATGCTTTTTCAGCTTCTAAAAACGCTAAATCCATATATTTTAAATCCATAGATATCACTCCAATAAAAAAGTGCACATGGAAGGAGGTCCTTAAGGCTGCTACCTTCCGATCCTGACCTGGTTCAAACACTTCCATTGCACGATATATATTTTAATATAAGATTAATTTTTTGTAAATAGTTTTGAAAAAATCCACAAAATTGTTAATAAAATTATATAAAAAGCCACAAAAATGTGGATTTTCTTTTTTTAAAAATAATATTGCACAAAAGTTGTGGATAAAATGTTTCACGTGAAACATTAACTCATAATTAATAAAAATACATTAAAATATAATAAATAATTTATAAAGAATATGTATATACAAAAAAATATCAAGTAAAAATTAGTTATTTAAACATAATATATCAATTAGAATTAAAAAATGTATAAAAAAATGTTAATAAAAAAATGTTAATAAAAAAATTCAAAAAGATTAAAAAATAAATAATTAACAAATTCTGTGGATAAAATGTTTCACGTGAAACATAAAATAACAATAAAAGAAAAAAAAGAATCTGGTACTGTTAGAAAAATAAAATATTAATCTAATATAAAATTTTAAATCCACAAAAATTGTGAAAAGAATAATTTAGATTTGATAAACATATTTTGTGGATATAGTGTTTCACGTGAAACATAAAAAGCTCATAAAAACAGTTAAATAAAATCAAATGAAATAGACATAGATAAGCAATAAAAAAGATAAATCGCTTAAAATGCATGCTAGCGTCAAATTTGACACAAAATAAACAATAATAGACTATTATTTAAACAAAATTAAATAAAAATTTGACATTTAATAGAATTTAGTATCTTTTTTACATAAAAAAATTATTTCCCAAAATTATTTCCCGGGAAATAATTAAAAATATAACTGTTGGGAAATATTTGTTACAAAATAAGATTATTTCGATTTTGCACAAAATATTTTTTCCACAAGGCAATAATAACACTTTTTTTACATTTTATAGACAAAATAAAAAGGATAGTTTTACACTATCCTTTTTTATTATTCACTAACTACAGCAGATTCAGAACTATCCGATTGGTTATCTATTACATCAGATTCATCCTCTTTAGCTACAATAGCAACAGTAGATACAGTTTGATCATCTTTTAAATTAATTAATCTTACACCTTGAGTTGCACGTTTTAATGTAGATATTTGTTCACCAGGCATTTTCATAATTACTCCACTATTTGTAACAACAATTACATCATAATCATTACCTTCATCAACACATTTAAGTGCAGACATCATACCATTCTTTTCAGTAACATTAAATGCTCTAACACCTTTGCTACCTCTATGAGTAAGTCTATATTCATCAATTACAGTTTTCTTTCCATAACCTTTTTCAGTAACAATTAGAATATATTGTCCAGAATTAACAACTTCAGCACCAACAACTGTTGCTCCTTCAAGTTCAATTCCTTTAACACCTGAACTACTTCTTCCCATCGAACGAATCTCATTTTCATCAAATCTAACCATACGTCCGTTACTTGCACCAATTGCAATTTCATTTTTTCCACAAGTCTTTCTTACTGAAATTAACTCATCATCTTCCTTTAAAACAATTGCAATCTTACCACCTTTACGAATATTATCAAACTCACCTATTTCAGTACGTTTAACAATACCACCTTTAGTAGCAAACACTAAATATTTTGTAACGTCATCGTTAACATCTAATTCAACTATCGAACTAATGTTCTCCTCTTTTTCTAATGGTAATAAATTGATTATTGGTAAACCTTTAGATTGTCTAGAAAACTCAGGCACTTCATAACCTTTCATTCTATATACTCTTCCTCTATTAGAGAAGAATAATAAATAGTCATGCGTTTTCATCGAAATCATATGTTCTACAAAGTCTTCTTCATTTGTAGCCATACCTTTAACTCCGACTCCTCCTCTATTTTGAGTTCTATAAGTATCAGTTCTTAATCTCTTAATATAACCATTCTTAGTTAAAGTAATAATAATATCTTCTTCTGGAATTAAAGACTCATCTTCAATATACTCAATTGCTGTCATATCAATATTTGTACGTCTTTCATCTCCATACTTATCTTTTATTTCTAATAATTCATTTTTAATTACTTCTAATATCTTCGCATCACTAGCTAAAATGGCACGTAACTCGTCAATTAACTTTAATAAGTCATTTAGTTCATTTTCAATCTTTTCACGTTCTAAGCCCGTTAAACGACGTAATTTCATTTCTAAAATTGCATTAGCTTGAACTTCACTTAACTTAAAGTTATTCATTAAGCCATTTCTAGCTTCTTCATCTGATTTTGCAGCACGAATCAATTTAATAACAGCATCAATATTATCTAAGGCAATTTTTAAACCTTCTAAAATATGAACTCTTTTCTCTGCTACATCTAAATCAAATCTTGTTCTTCTAATAATAACTTCTTTTTGATAATCAATATATTTAACAATAATATCTTTTAATCCTAATGTTTTTGGAACACCTTGATCCAACATTAAGAAGATAATACCATAAGTAGTTTGGAATGAAGTATGCTTATATAACTTATTTAAAACAACTTGAGCATTAGCATCTTTCTTTAATGTAATAGTAATCTTAATACCATCTTTTAAATCAGAATGGTAGTCAGCTATACCTTCAATTGTTTTATTATGAACAAGTTCTGCTACTTTATTTTTTAATTCTAAAGTATTAACTCCATAAGGAACTTCATCTATAATGATATATTGTTTTCCATTTTTTTCTTCAATAGTAGCTTTACTTCTAATAGTAATTGAACCTCTTCCTGTTTCATAAGCCTTTTTTATCCCACTATTTCCAAGAATAATTGCTCCTGTTGGAAAATCAGGTCCTTTAATATATTTCATTAATCCATCTACATCAATTTCAGGATTATCAATATAAGCAACACACCCATCAATAACTTCACATAAGTTATGAGGCGGAATGTTAGTAGCCATACCAACAGCTATACCAGTAGTTCCGTTAACTAAAATATTTGGAAATCTTGATGGTAAAACAGCTGGTTCTCTTTCACTTTCATCAAAGTTTGGAGTAAAATCAACTGTATCTTTATTAATATTTTTAAGTAATTCTAAAGATATTTTTGATAAACGCGACTCAGTATAACGCATTGCCGCAGCACCATAGCCTTCAATATTACCGAAGTTTCCATGGCCATCTACTAACATGTAACGATATGAGAAATCTTGAGCCATTCTTACCATAGCTTCATAAATTGAAGAATCACCATGTGGGTGATATTTTCCCATAACGTCTCCAACGATTCTAGCACTCTTTTTATGAGGCTTATCAGGTGTATAACCAGATTCATACATAGAATATAAAATTCTTCTATGAACAGGTTTTAAACCATCTCTTAAATCAGGTAATGCACGAGCAACAATAACACTCATTGAATATTCTAAGAAAGAGTCTTGGACTTCTTTTACAATACTATTTTTTTCTAATCTATCCATTTAAAACCCTCCTATACATCTAAGTTATCCACATATGTAGCATTAGTTTCAATAAATTCTCTACGTGGTTCAACTTCTTCTCCCATTAATTTAGAGAAAACTTCATCAGCTGCTATAGCATCATCAACAGTAATTTGTCTTAAAACACGTTTATTGATATCCATAGTAGTTTCATTTAATTCTTCTGCATCCATTTCTCCTAAACCTTTCATACGCATAATATCATATTTAGTATTTGGAGAAAGTGTTGCTAAATATTCATCTCTTTCAGCCTCATTTAATACATATTTGATTGTCTTTCCATGTTTAATAACAAATAAAGGTGGTTGAGCTGCATATACATGCCCAGCTTCAACAATAGGCTTAAAGAATCTATAGAATAATGTTAGTAATAATACACGAATATGACTTCCATCAACATCAGCATCAGTCATAATAATAATTTTATGATAACGAAGTTTAGATAAATCAAACTCATCACCAATACCAGTACCAAATGCAGTAATAATAGTTCTAATTTCTTCATTTGATAAAGCTCTATCTAACCTTGCTTTTTCAACATTTAAAATCTTACCACGTAAAGGTAAAATAGCTTGAGTCATACTGTCTCTACCTTTAATAGCAGATCCTCCAGCTGAATCTCCTTCGACTAAGAATATTTCAGATACTGCAGCATCTTTACTCTTACAATCAGAAAGCTTACCATAGAAATTAGTAACATCTAAATCTCCTTTTCTACGAGTTAATTCACGAGCTTTCTTAGCTGCTACACGAGCACGACTTGCAGTCATTGATTTATCAACAATAATCTTAGCTTGATCTGGATTTTCCATTAAAAATCTTTCAAATGTTTCAGAAAAAATCTTATCAGCAATACCACGGACTTCACTATTACCAAGTTTAGTTTTAGTTTGTCCTTCAAATTGTGGATTTGGATGTTTAATAGAAACAATCATTGTTAAACCTTCTCGAACATCGTCTCCAGTAAGTGGATCATCTTTTTCCTTTAACATTCCAGCACTTGTTGCATATTTATTCATAATTCTTGTTAATGCACGTCTAACTCCATCTTCATGAGTACCACCCTCAGGAGTAGTAATATTATTAACAAATGAATAAATACTTGAATTATATGTTTCATTATATTGAAGAGCAACTTCTACTTTAATATCCTTATCTTCTCCTTCAATATCAATAATAGTTTCATGAATTGGATTCTTACTCTTATTAAGCATTTGAACATATTCAACAATTCCACCTTCATAATAGAATGAATCTTTTTTATCAGGTTCTCTGTCATCATATAAGGAAATTCTTAATCCCTTATTTAAAAAAGCTAATTCTTTTAATCTAGTTTTTAGTATTTCATAATCGTAAACAGTTGTTTCAGTAAAAATTTCATCATCTGGTAAGAAATGAACTGTTGTACCAGTTCTATCTGCATCACATTGATCAATTACTTTTAAAGCATCATCAGGATGACCACCATGACTATATCTTTGATAATATACATTACCATTTTTATAAACTTTAACTTCTAACCAATCACTTAAAGCATTAACAACACTGGCACCAACTCCATGAAGACCTCCAGATACTTTGTATCCTCCTCCACCAAATTTTCCTCCAGCATGTAACACTGTATAAACTGTTTCAACAGTACTTTTTCCTGTTTTTGGATGTAAATCTACTGGAATACCACGACCATCATCCTTAACAGTAATACTATTATCAACACCTACAGTAACTTCAATATGTTTACAATAGCCAGCTAAAGCTTCATCAATTGCATTATCTACGATTTCCCAAACTAAATGGTGTAATCCCCTAGAACTAGTACTACCAATATACATACCAGGTCTTTTTCTTACAGCTTCTAGGCCCTCTAAAACTTGAATGGCCGATGAATCATAAGCTTGTTCTACTTTTTCTTCATTCATATTCTAACCTACTTTCTTTCTACATTACCATTTTTAACTTCGTATATATAAGCATCATTTAAATACTTTTTACTAATATTTTTTAAATCTGTTGTTGTAATAATAGTTTGAGTATTACCATTATTTATAAATTTCAACAACTTATTTCGTTTTTTAATGTCTAATTCACTAAAAATATCATCTAATAACAATAGCGGTTCAGTTTCACAAATTGATGTAAATATTGGTATTTCCGCTAATTTATAAGACAATATTGCAATTTTTTGTTGTCCTTGAGAACCAAAAAATTTTAAATCGTTTCCTTTAAAATCAAAATAGAAATCATCACGATGAGGACCATACATAGTCATACCATAATTAAGTTCCTTATTATAATTCTTATGGAAAATATGCTTCATTTTCTTTCTCATTACTTCATTTTCATAGTCATCAAAATCAATATTAGTTTGATATATAACTTTTAAACCACTAATTTCAACAATTTCTTTATAATATTTGTCTATATAAATATTAATTAAATCTATATATTCACGACGTTTTTGATAAATAAATATAGCTTTTTCAATTAATTTATCTGTAATAATATCCAAATATGTTTTATCTGCAATACTATTACTAAACAAAATTTTTAAATACTCATTTCTAGTTTTTAAAAGTTTATTATATTCATTGTATGTATTTAAATATGTTTTAGATATTTGAGATAACTGTATATTTAATAAATTTCTACGAATATTAGGTGATCCCTTTACAATTTCTAAATCATCTGGAGTAAAAACAATAACATTTAAATTAGAAATATAATCAGATACTTTCTTAATATCAGTCTGATTAATTTTTAAGTTCTTACCATCTTCTGTTATATTAACCTCCATCTTAGAAATAATATTTTTTTTCTTTACTACACCTTTAATTTGTGCCTTTTTCTTATTAAACATAATAATATTAGGATTTACTCCTACCCTATGTGATTTAGTAAGAGCTAGCATAGTAATAGCCTCTAAAATATTTGTTTTTCCTTGAGCATTGTTTCCAATAAAAATATTCATCTTATCACCAAGAGAAATATTAATATTCCCACAATTTCTAAAATTAAGGAGATTTATTTTAGTAAGTTTCATTTAAAACCTCTTAAAATACCCATATAATCACCTATCCCCTATTTCAGTATTCCTATACATACGTTTATATTATACCATAAGAGCCTTTAAAAAGCACTAAAAAAATAGTTTTATCAACTATTTTTTCATACTTTTTATCTATTTTTTCTCATTCTTAAAATATAGTCTAATCTAGATGCTCTAGAAACCTGATTTTCTATTGATCTATAAGAACATGGAACAATAATTTCTTGACTGTTATCAAAGGTAATTTTAGTATTACAAGCATCTATTTTTTCAAACTTTTTCAATCTTTTTAAAGAAATCCAAACACATTCATCTGAAAATGGCGACGTAGTTGGAAAAATCACCAAATTTTCACTATCTTCAACAACAATCGGTACCTTATATTCAGCTCCTAATATTTCTTTAGCACTTTCTTTTCTTCCTTCATAAGTGCTTCCAAAATATTTACAGCTATCTTCCATTATTTTAAAAGGTTTATCATCTATAATATATCTTTCTTCATCTTCATATACAAGACTATTTTCCTTTTCATTTGGAACTATAGCTAAAGTTCCATTACTAATTTCATATTTCATTTTATTCCCCCTAACCTATGGAAATCTCTGTTTCCAACAAAAAAATACCAAATAATACAGTCGAATTATGTCAAAAAACATAATTATTATTATTTTCATTAATATTATTCGAGAAAAAAGAAAAATTTTTACTATTTTCCACAAAAAATGTGCAAAAAAAAAGGGATTTTTCCCTTTTTAATATGTTCTTATTGGTAAAACTAATTGAGTTAAAGTTTCATCCTCTGTTGACTTTATTAAAATTGGCTTAATTTCTCCAACAAAATGAATATCCACATTTTCTGTTGAAAAACTTTTTAAAGCTTCCATCATATATTTTGCACTAAATGAAATTTTTATATCTTCATTATTATTCTTTGTAATTGGCATTTTTTCTTCTACTCTACCAATTTCTGCTGAACTACTTCTAAGAACTAAAATGTCACCATTAGTTTCTAATGTAACAATATTCTTTTCTTTATCACTTGTTAAAATACTAACACGATCAATAACATCATAGAAATCACTTAGTTTTGTACTAATAACTAAGAATGAATCATCAGGTAATAAGTTAGAAGTATTTGGATATGTACCATTAATTAATCTTGATTCAAATTTTAAGTTACCAGCCTTAAATAGTATTTTATTACTAAAAATATGAATTTCTACATCTTCATCGTCGTCACCTAAAATTCTTGAGAATTCAACTATATTATGACTAGGAATAACTATATTATAATTTTCTTCACTTACACTATCTAATTTAACAACTTTTCTTGCTAAACGATATGAGTCTGTTGAATTACATTCAAGAACATCTCCAACAATATTAAAGTTAATACCTGTTAATACTGGTTTACTTTCTTCATTTGATGAAGCAAATGCTGTTTGATTAACAATACTTTTAAAAACACCTGCCTTAATATTAACTTTCTTTTTACTTTCTTCTAATCCAATATTAGGATATTCACTTTCACTAATACCATTTAAATTAAATTCACTATTTTCTGTATAAATAAGAATTTTAAGTTCATCAACAACTTCAATATTAATATACTTATCAGGTAATTTTCTAACAATATCTAATACATATTTACCTTGAATAATAATACTACCTTCACTTTCTACAGTAAAATCATCATCACTATTACAATTAATTGTAGTTTGAATTGTTATATCATTATCACTAGCAGTTAATGTCAATTTCTTTTTCTTTAATTCAAATTTAATACCTGCTAAAACAGGAATTAAGTTTTTAGTAGAAATAGCTTTTGAAACTTTATTTAAAGCTTCTAATAATAAATCTTTCTTAATTGTTAATTTCATATATTTATTCCTTCTTTCTTTTATACTATTTATATTATTACTGTGGAAAAAGTTCAAAACTACATTTTTCCTTTATTTTTCAAAGTAAAACTTTAAACAATTCTTGTGGAAAAAAGTTCTACTTAACAAAAGTTTTAAACAACCCCAATATCCTTTTTTAATTTTTCAATTATATTTGCTAAATCTTTATTCGTTTTTATTTCAGTTTCTATCTTTTCTACTGAATGCATAACTGTGGAATGGTCTTTTCCACCAAATTCAATACCAATTTTAGGAAAAGATTCACTCGTCATAGCCCTACATAAATACATTGCAATTTGTCGTGGAAATGAAATATTTGAACTTCTTTTCTTACTTCTAATATCCTCAACAGATATCTGAAAATATTCAGAGACTATTTTTTGAATACGATGAACATCATTTTTTTCACTAATTCCTTTACTAATAAAGTCTTTTAATGCTTCAATTGCTAAATCTAAGGTTATTTCAGAACCTCCCATCATAGCAGAATAAGCAATTAACCTAGTAACAGAACCCTCTAGTTGTCTTACGTCTGTTCCAATATTTGATGCAATATACTCAATTACATCATCTGGAATCTCTTTTTCAAACATTCCTGCAGCAATCTTTTTCTTTAATATTTCCTTCCTTAATTCAAAATCAGGAGGAAAAATATTAACTGATAATCCCCATGAGAACCTTGTTCTTAAACGATCTGCCAACATTTTTAAATCTCCAGGTGATCTGTCAGAGGATACAATAATTTGCTTGCTATCATTATATAAATTGTTAAATGTGTGGAAAAACTCCTCTTGAGTTGATGTTGCCCCACCTAAAAATTGAATATCATCAATAATTAATACATCAATATTTCTATATTTTGTTTTAAAAAAATTAATATAATTAAAATTAGTACCAGATTCATCCTTTTTACTCATACTAACATAATCACTAATAAAATCCTGACTTGTAACATATAAAACAGCTTTATCAGATTTCTCCATTATGTAATTTCCTATTGCATGCATTAAATGGGTCTTCCCTAACCCACTATTTCCGTAAATAAATAAAGGATTATACATATTTCCTGGATTTTCAGCAACAGATAATGATGCAGCATGTGCAAACTTATTACTATTACCAACAATAAAGGTATCAAAAGTATATTTACTAATTAAGTTTGATTGAGGTTTTTTTGTTGAACTATACCCCTTCTCTTCTTCTTTTTCAACTTTAATTTCTTCTTTTGGTAAGACTGTATCTATTTCTTCTTTTAATAACAATTCTAATTCATAAGTACTTCCAGTAATTGAACTGATTTTATCCACCATTAACTGTGAAAAATTATCCATTAAATGTTTTTTATGAATTGGCATAGGTACAATTATATAAGCTTTTCCGTTTTCTAATTTATAAAGTTCAGTCTCGGAGAACCAAGTATTATAAGATAAAGAATTCATTTCTTCTTTTATCTGTGATAAAAAATTAGACCATAAAATATCTACATTCATCATACCATCTCCCCCGCAAGAAATTTATACGAACTAGTATAAGTTAAATTAAATCAAAAATAAATAGATTTTTATTAAAACTTAAACTATATATACTTTAATTATAAAGGAAAAAAACATTAATATCTATATATATACTTATAAAAGTAAAAATATTTAGAGGTCAATTCTCCCATAATTAAAATTGTCACGATTAGTATAATTGAAATTGTTGAAAAAAGAAACCATTTTTTTGAAAAAAAAGTTTTAAACAGGAAATCCACAATTTTTTCCACTATTAATTTGGTGATATATAAAAGAAAAATTGAGTTTTCCACATTTTCCACAGATTTTTATTCACATATATATAAAAAGTATTCCACATAGTTGTGGATTTTGTTGAAAATAGTCGATTATTATAAAAAACAAACATTTTATTGACAAAATATGAGAATTTCTATTATAATAATGGAGATTTATGTCTGGAGGTGGAACAAATGAAGAGAACATATCAACCAAACAATCGTAAAAAAGCTAAAAGATTAGGTTTTTTCGCACGTAAAAAAACAAATATTTTAAATCGTCGTCGTCGTAAAGGACGTAAAAGTCTTTGCAAATAAGAATACCGCTGCTAAAACAGTGGTTTTTTACTCTTATTAAAAGATAGGTGATAATAATGAGAAAATTATATATAGTAAAGAATCAACGAGATTTTGACAGAATTATTAAAGAGGGCAGATATCGTAAAAATAATAGTTACGTTATATATTATGAAAAAAACGAATTACCTTATGACAGATTTGGAATATCAGTAGGGAAGAGAATAGGTAATGCAGTTAATCGTAATAAACATAAACGAAAATTACGTGCTATCATAGATAATTACAAAAAACTATATGTAAATAACCGAGATTATATTATAATATTAAGAGGAAGCGCAAAAGATAGAGAATATCAAGAATTAAATACTGATTTCTTAAACTTAATGGATAATATAAGAAAGGACATACAGAAAAATGAAGAAAAACAATAAATTTAAAATATTGATATTAATAATGTTATTATTGTTAACTACAGGATGTACAAAAACATTAACAGATAAAAATAATCAAGCAGTTAAAAATGAAAAAACACAACAAACATTAACAGAAAACATTATTTGTCAACCAACTGATAAAATATCAATAAAAGCATATGAAAAAAATGGGGTAGACATAAAAAAACTTCCAAAGTGTGATGATTTTAAAATTACATCTGGAAAATATGAAGGTTTGTGGACAAGCTTTTTAGTTAAACCACTTGCTTTTGTTTTACTAGCAATTGGTAGATTATTAGGATTTACTGGTAAATATGCTTTATCAATTATTATTGTAAGTTTAGCAATAAGATTAATTGCATATCCAGTTACAAGAAAAACAGCTTTACAATCAGAACTTATAAAGAAAGCTCAACCAGAATTAAACAGAATTCAAAAGAAGTATCAAGGTAAAGAAGATCAAGAATCGATGATGAAGCAAAATCAAGAAATTCTAATGATTTACAAAAAATATAACATTAATCCAATGTCTGGATGCTTATTCTCAATGTTACAATTACCATTGTTTATAGCTTTCTTTGAAGCAGTTCAAAGAACTCCAGCATTATTTGAAGATAAATTTTTAGGATTACAACTTGGAACAACTCCAGTAGCGGGAATAGGAACAGCAACATTCTATGCATACATTATTTTAATGTTAATAATTGCAGCTACAACATTCTATTCATTTAAAATGAATTCTACTGGAAACATGCAAGATCCTAGTATGAAAACAATGCCATATATGATGTCAGGAATGATAATTATAACAGCATTATTCATGCCTTCTGGATTAGGTATTTATTGGGCAACAACAAACTTATTTACAATTGTCCAAAATATATTAGTTAAAAGGAGTAAAGAAGCAAATGGAAAAGCATAAATTTCAAGGAAAAACAAAAGAAGAAGCAATTCAAAATGCAACAGTAGAATTACAAGAGGTAGAAGCAAATCTAATTATAAAAGAATTAGAAGTAATTAAAGGTGGACTATTTAAAAGTCCAAAAGTAGAAATCGAAGTTATTGAAAAAAGAGAAGTAGTAAAATATATTAAAGATTACATTGTAAAATTATTAAAAGACTTAGGATTTCAAGCAAATGTTGAAATAAAAAATAAAGACACAGTACCAACATATACTGTATATTCAGATAATGATGCTTTATTAATTGGAAAAAATGGTAAAAATTTAAAAGCTTTATCAGTAGTGGTAAATCAACACATAAATAAGGAATTAGGAAAGAATTATAAATTTATAATTGATATTAATTCATATAAAGAAAAAAGAGAAAAACAACTTGAACAATTAGCAAAAAGAGTTGCACGTGAAGTAGCAAATACAAAAATAGAAGTAAAAATGGATTCAATGAATTCATATGAAAGAAGAATTATTCATAATGTATTAACAAACAACAAAAGGGTTTATACTGAAAGCGAAGGAGAAGAACCAAATCGCTATGTTGTTGTAAAACCAAAAGAAGATTAATCAATCTTCTTTTTTTGTCTATTAATAATGTTGTATACTATATATAATTAGGAGGTAAATATGGAAAAGAAAGATTTATCAATTATGATAGATGATGTAAAGCTAAATATTAGAGTAGGAGCAATACTAGAATATAACAATAAAATACTTGTAGAAAAAAACAAATCTGTAGACTTTGGTGTTATTCCTGGAGGAAGAGTAAGAACTTTGGAAAGTAGTCAAGAAGCTCTAATTAGGGAAATTGGTGAAGAACTAGAAGTTGATTTAAGTGAAGAAAAATTCAAATTAATATCGTTGCTTGAAAATTATTTTGAATTTAATCACAAAACATATCATGAAATTTATTTTGTATACAAAGTAATTCTTTCAAAAGATTATGGTATTATTAATGGATATGAAAATGCTGACAATAACGATTCAAGATTTTATTGGTATACAAAAGAGGAGTTCAAGCAACAAAATATTTTACCCGCAGTTCTAAAAGAAATAATTTATAATGAAGAATTTAAAAATTATATAGTAAAAGATATTTAATTTTATTAGTAAAAATAAAGAGTTTGTGTTATAATATCGAAAGAAAAAGGGAGGGAGTATCATGAATGATACAATAGTAGCTATTTCAACAACAATGGGAGTAGGAGCAATTTCAATTGTAAGATTAAGTGGAAAACAAGCTATTTCTATAGTTAATCAAAGCTTTAAGGGAAAAAATTTAGAAGAAGTTCCAACTCATACTATTAATTATGGTCATATCTATGATGGTGAAGAACTAATAGATGAAGTGCTTGTATCAGTCATGAGAGGACCAAAAAGTTTTACCGCTGAAGATATAGTTGAAATAAATTGTCATGGAGGAATTATAACAACAAATAGAATATTTGAAACTATGTTAAATAATGGTGCTAGATTAGCAGAACCAGGCGAATTTACAAAAAGAGCATTCTTAAATGGAAGAATAGATTTAGTAAAAAGTGAAGCAGTAATGGATTTAATAGAAAGTAAATCTGACGAAGCAAGAAAAATTGCACTTTCTCAATTAGGAGGAAGAACTTCAAACTTAATAACTAAATTTAGAGATACTTTAAAATATTTACTTTCATCAATTGAAGTTAATATCGATTATCCAGAATATTATGATATCGAAGTAATGACAATAGAAAAGGTAAGAGAAAAAGTATCTGAAATGAAAAAAGAATTAGAAAAACTTGTAAACGAGTCAGAAAATACTATTACTATAAAAAATGGTATAAAAACTGTTATTATTGGTAAACCAAATGTTGGAAAGAGTAGTATTTTAAACAAATTATTAGAAAAAGAAAAAGCAATTGTAACAGATATAGCAGGAACAACAAGGGATATAGTTGAAGGTGAAATATATCTTGATGGAATTTTGCTAAATATCATTGATACAGCAGGAATTCGTTCAACGGAAGATGTAGTTGAAAAAATTGGAGTAGAGAAAAGTCTTTCAATGATAGCAGAAGCAGACTTAGTAATTGTTGTATTAAATAGTAATGAATGTTTATCTGAAGAAGATAAAGAAATACTAGAAAAAACAAAAGATAAAACAAGAATAGTAGTTCTTAACAAAAATGATTTAACTAGAAATCTTGAATTACCAGAAAATATTGATAATGTTGTTGAAACAAATACAAATGATTATTCTGGAATTAATTCATTAAAATCAAAAATTAAAGAGTTATTTAATTTGGAACAAATAGCAACAAAAGATTATACATATTTAACAAACAGTCGCCAAATTTCCCTTGCTAAACAAGCATATAGAAGTTTATTATCGGCAGAAACAGCAATTCAAAATGATGAACCCGTTGATATTATAGAAATAGACTTAAAAGAATGTTTTGATATATTAGGTGAAATAATAGGTGCAACATATAGCGAAGAAATAATCGATAATTTATTCGAAAATTTCTGTGTTGGAAAATAGGAAGTGAATAAAATGGAGTACGAAATTATAGTAGTTGGTGGAGGACATGCTGGTTGTGAAGCAGCCCTTGCCGGTGCCAGAAAAGGACATAAAACATTATTAGTAACTGGAAATAAAAAAAATATAGCAGATATGCCATGTAATCCATCTATTGGTGGTCCAGCAAAAGGAATTGTTGTAAGAGAAATAGACGCATTAGGTGGAGAAATGGGAAGAAATGCTGATAAAGGTGCTCTTCAAATCAAAATGTTAAATACTAAAAAAGGACCAGCAGTACAAGCTTTAAGAGCTCAAGCAGATAAGATAACATATCCTAAAGAAATGCTAAAAACATTAGAATCTACTGAAAATCTTGAAATAAAAGAAGCAATGGTAGAAAAATTGTTAGTTAAGAATAACATAATTCAAGGTGTAGAACTAGCAGACGGAACACAAATATCAGCTAAAGCAGTAATCTTAACAACTGGAACATATTTAAGAAGTGTAATTTTAATCGGAGCAGAAAAAACACCGGGTGGTCCACATGGAGAAAAAGAATCTAAGTATTTAAGTAATCATCTTAAAGAATTAGGATTTACAATTTTAAGACTAAAAACAGGAACTCCTCAAAGAATTGATAAAAATTCAATTGATTATTCAAAAGCTTCATTAGAACCAGGAGATCCAGAAGAAAGAACATTCTCATTTGATAATAATGTATTCTATGATGTAGAAAACCAAGTACCTTGTCATTTAATATATACAACAGAAGAAACACATAATATAATTAGAGAACATTTAAATGAATCAAGTATGTATGGAGGTCATGTTGAAGGAGTAGGACCAAGATATTGTCCATCAATTGAAGATAAAATAGTAAGATTTGGAGAAAAAGAAAGACACCAATTATTTCTTGAACCAGAAAGTATTTACTATGATGATATCTATATCCAAGGATTTTCAACAAGTATGCCACATTATGTTCAAGACAAAATGGTTAGGAGTCTACCAGGTCTTGAAAATGCCAAAATACTAAAATATGCTTATGCAATTGAATATGATGCCATTGATTCAAGACAATTAAAACAATCATTAGAAACAAAATTAATAGAAGGTTTATATACAGCAGGCCAAATTAATGGAACTAGTGGCTATGAAGAAGCAGCAGGGCAAGGATTAATAGCAGGAATAAACGCTGCATTAAAACTTGAAGGAAAAGAACCATTAATTTTAAAAAGAAATGAATCCTATATTGGTGTTCTTATCGATGACTTAGTAACAAAAGGTGTAAAAGACCCATATAGACTACTTACATCACGTGCAGAATATAGATTATTATTAAGAAATGATAATGCAGATCTTAGATTAAGAGACTATGGATATCAAGTAGGACTTATTTCAGAAGAAAAATACAACAAATTTAATAAGAAAAAACAAGATATAGAAGAATTTTTCAATTTATTAAAACAAACAAAAATAACTCCAAAGAAAGAAATAAATGAATATGTTGAAAGTATAGGAACAACACCATTAAAAGATGGAATATCATTATATGAATTTTTAAAACGTCCAGAAGTCAAGATGGAACATTTAGAACATTTTATAGAAATTCCATACGATAAAGAAGTTAAAGAACAAGTAGAAATAAATACAAAATACGAAGGATATATTAAAAAATCATTAAAAGAAGCAGAAAAAATGTTAGCTCTTGAAGAAAAACAAATTCCAAGCAATATAGATTATTCTAAAGTACCAAATCTAGCAAGCGAAGCAAGACAAAAATTAGCAGAAATATCTCCAACAACAATAGGCCAAGCATCAAGAATTAGTGGGGTTAATCCCGCAGATATTTCAATATTAATGGTATATTTAAGAAGAGGTTACAATGAATAAAGAACAATTTATACTTGCAGCGAAAGAATTAGGAATAGAGTTAACAGAAGAACAATTAATAAAATTAAATAATTTCTATAAATTATTAGTTGAATGGAATGAAAAAATAAATTTAACAAGAATTACAGAAGAGGAAGATGTATATTTAAAACACTTCTATGATAGTTTAACTATTGCAAAAGTTGTTGATTTATCAACAAAAAAAACACTATGTGACGTAGGAACAGGAGCAGGATTTCCAGGAATTGTTTTAAAAATAGTATATCCAAACTTAAAAATTACATTAGTAGATTCATTATTAAAGAGAGTAAACTATTTAAATACAATAATAAAAGACTTAGGTTTAGAAAATATTCAGGCAATTCATTCTCGTGGAGAAGACTTTAAAGAAAAGTTTGATATAGTTACTGCAAGAGCTGTTGCAAACATAGAAAAACTTTTAGGATTTACTATGCACTTGGTAAATAAAGATGGTTTATTTATTGCTATGAAAGGTAATATTTCAGAAGAAATGACAGAATCTGTAATTAATAAAATAAATAAAAAATATAAAATAGAAGATATAAATAGTTTCTTATTACCAATAGAAAATAGTAACAGAAGTCTTGTAGTAATAAAAAACAAATAAAATTCAATGTCAAAAAACACTTAGTACAAAATAAATAAGTGTTTTTTTGTTGAAAGACAAAGAAAAATAGTCTATAATGATAACATAGGATAAAAAGAATAAAGTGAGGGGACAATATATGAATACAGAAAATACAAATGATCAAGTAGTCCAATTATATTTAGATGACATAATACCAAATAGATTTCAACCAAGAGAAGTTTTTGATGAAAAAGCATTAAAAGAATTAGCAGTTTCAATTAAAGAACATGGTGTTATTCAACCTATTATTGTCCGTAACGTTAAAGGTAAATATGAAATTATAGCTGGTGAAAGACGCTATAAAGCCTCTGCTTTAGCAGGTTTAACAAAGATACCTGCGATAATAAGAGACCTAGATGATAAAGAAAGTTCAAAAGTTGCACTTCTAGAAAATCTTCAAAGAAAAAATCTTACTCCAATAGAAGAAGCAAGAACATATCAAAAAATATTAGAGATTGATGAAATGACACAAGAAGATTTGGCAAGAACCATGGGTAAAAGCCAATCTGCAGTAGCAAACAAATTAAGACTTTTATCATTACCAGATGATGTTCAAGATTCGCTACTAAAAGAACAAATATCAGAAAGACATGCAAGAGCCTTGTTAAATATACCAGAAGCATCTCAACAAACTGAAATGCTAAAGAAAATAATTAATAACAAAATGAGTGTTCGTGCAGTTGAAGAAGAAATAAAAAGATTATATTCAAAAGAAGATAATGAAGGTGTTGGTAACATGGAAAATCAAAGTGTTGGAATTCCGGAAAGTATTTCAATTCCATCTACAAAAACATTTATAAATAGTAATCCATTAATGCCAACAAATGATATTCCAAATCCTCAAAATACAGGAATAAGTGAAATATCATCAATTCCGCCAATTGGTCCAGGATTACCAGGATTTGTTGCTCCACAAGTTCCAACATCTCCAGCATCAGAACCTGCTAAATTTATTAATTATGCAGAAATTGACGATGATGACGATGAAGAACCACCAATGCAATTTAATAATCCTGTTACATCAATTGATGTTAATAGTATAAGAAATAGTGCAGTGGATATTGGAACTCCAAAAGAAGAAAAAAGTATGCCATCAGCAGACTTGGACAGTTTATTAAACTTACAAAATGTATCAGCAGGTCCTTCAGTAGGGAACTTGCCAGGAGTAAATTCATTTTTATCTCCAGCAGAAGAAATTGTTAAAACAGATGCATCTAAGCCAATGCCAAAAGAAAAAGCAGCTGACTATTTTAAAACAGCGGATTTTATTCCAAACGTTCCAAGTATGTCATCAAATCCAACAATGAATTTGGGAATACCTGAAATTACATCACAAGGAAATTATGACGCTGAAACAGCATTACAAAAATTGAGAGATACAATTTCAGATTTAAAAGCTCATGGTGTTAGAATTCATGCAGATGAAATGAATTTCGAAACATCATACCAAATAATTATTAAATTAGATAAGTAATAAAAGTAGATAAAAATCTACTTTTTTTTATAAAAGCATTTAAAAAAAAACATTTATTTGGTACAATTATAAAGTAAAATGGAAAATGGGTGATTAGATGGGAAAGGTTATATCATTAGTAAATCAAAAAGGTGGAGTTGGTAAGACAACAACAAGTATCAATCTTTCTGCATCATTAGCAGTATTAGGGAAAAAAGTATTATTAATAGATTTAGACCCACAAGGAAATACAACTACTGGTGTAGGAATTAACAAAGGAGATATAGAAAAAAGTGTATATGATGTTTTAATCGGAGAATGTACAGTAAAAGAAGCAATGATCAAAACAAAACATAAAAATTTGTATGTATTACCAGCAACAATTAATTTAGCAGGATTGGATATTGAATTAGTAGAAAAAAGTCATAGAGAAAACGGATTTGCAAAAGGTGAACAACTAAAAATACATTTAGCAGAAGTAATAGATGACTTTGATTTTATAATTTTAGATTGTCCACCATCATTAGGAATTATTACAACAAATGCATTAACAGCATCAAATTCAGTAATAATCCCAGTACAATGTGAATTCTTTGCACTAGAAGGAATAACACAATTATTAAAGACAATAATGTTAGCTCAAAAAACATTGAATCCAACACTTGATATAGAAGGTGTATTACTTACAATGCTAGATTCAAGAACAAATTTAGGATTTGAAGTAGTAGATGACATTAGAAAATTCTTTAAAGAAAAAGTATATAATACAATAATTCCAAGATTAGTAAGATTGACAGAAGCTCCATCACACGGTGAGCCAATTGTGGCATACGATCCAAAAAGTAGAGGTTCAGAAGCTTACTTGAATTTAGCGAAGGAAGTGATTGCAAGAAATGGAAACAAATAATCCAAAAAGAAGAGCATTAGGAAGAGGTTTGGAGGAATTATTCTTTAATGAACCAATTGCTTATGATAAAGTTGAAGAAAAAATCATAACAGAAACTCCTAGCGAAGAAATTGTAAAAGTAAAATTATCAGAATTAAGAAGCAATCCATATCAACCAAGAAAAGTATTTGATGAAACAGCTTTACAAGAACTAGCGTCATCAATAAAAGAACATGGTGTATTTCAACCAATAATAATTAAGAAAAGCATAAAAGGATATGAAATAATTGCAGGTGAACGTCGTGTAAAAGCTTCAATCCTAGCTGGATTAGAAGAGATTCCAGCAATCATAAGAGACTTTAATGATACAGAAATGATGGAAATTGCTTTACTAGAAAATCTTCAAAGAGAAAACTTAAATGCAGTAGAAGAGGCAACTGCATATAAAAAGTTAATAGAAACATTAGCCCTTACTCAAGAAGAACTAGCAAAAAGATTGGGTAAAAGTAGAAGTCATATTACAAATATGATTGGCTTATTAACATTACCAGAAGATATTCAATCACAAATTAGTGATAAGAAAATAACTATGGGACACGCAAGAGTACTAAGTAAATTAGATAGCCACGTTCAACAAAAAGAATTGGCTGAAAAGATTATCAACGAAGGACTTAGTGTAAGACAACTTGAAGAATTAACAACATCAGATACAGAATATGCTAGAACAAAACAAATTAAGCGTAAAAACTCAGAATATAGTGAATATCATTATATTCAAGAAGAATTATGCGAAAAATTTGGAACAAAAGTAAAAATTAAAAATAATAAAATTGAGATAAACTTTGTAAATGGAAGTGACTTAAATAGAATATTAGAAGTCATGGGGATTATTCCAAGAGGATAAAACATGATAAAAATACCAGGGATAATTACAATTGAACTTAAACATATTTTATTACCTATTATTTTTATAGTAAGCGGAATTATTATATATAATATATTAAAAACTGCAATTACAAAATTATCTTTAAGTAAAACAAAAAGATTAAACGATGACCAACTTCAAAGAATTAAAACAGTAAATATGTTAATTATTAATATAATAAAATATATTATTGTAATTGTTATTGCCTTAGCAATCCTAGCATTATATGGAGTAAATGTTAATTCATTAGTTGCTGGATTAGGTATAACAGCCGCAATTATAGGACTTGCATTTCAAGATTTAGCAAAAGATTTAATTGCCGGAATTTTTATAATTACAGAAGCTCAATATGAAGTAGGAGATACAATTGAAGTTGATGGTTTTATGGGAGAAGTCATCTCTTTAGGTTTAAAAACAACTCAAATTAGAAATTATAAAGGTGCAACAAAAATAATAGGAAACCATTACATGGATAATATGATTAATTATAGTCTTCATAATTCTTTAGCTGTAGTTGATGTTGGTACTGACTATGCTCATTCTCCTGAAGAAGTAGAAGATGTACTAAATAAACTTGCAAAAGAACTAGAGGGAAAAATAAAAGATGCAAAAGGGGAATTGCAAATATGGGGAATTAATGCATTGGATGATTCCTCGGTAGTTTATCGCGTTGCGATAGAAGTTAATTCAATGAAACAATTCGAAGTGGAAAGATTTTTAAGAAAGAAAATAAAAGAAGCCTTTGACAAAGAAAATATAAAAATACCTTTTCCACAAGTTGAGGTGCACAATGGAAAATAATTTAAACTATGAATTAGGTACAAAAGTTGTAATGAAAAAACAACACCCATGTGGTGCTAATGAATGGGAAATCACAAGATTAGGAGCAGATATAAAAATTAAATGCTTGAATTGTGGAAGAACAATATTGATTCCTAGAATTGAATTTAACAAAAAAGTTAAAAAGATAATTTCCCAGGAAGGATAATATATGAATGATAAAAGAAAATTAAAACTAAAAAAATTCTATCTTCATCCAATAACAACATTTTTATTATTAACAATACTTGTTATAGTATTAAGCGGAGTGTTTTCATTATTTGAAATGCAAGCAACTTATAATACTGTAAATATAAATACAAAAGAACTAGAGCCAACACTAATTACCGTAGATAATTTATTTAGCTTTAGTGGGTTACGTTATATATTAAGCAATGCAACTAAAAACTTTTTAAGCTTTGCTCCATTGGGAACATTGCTTATTTCACTATTTGCATTAACTGTTGCTGAAGCATCAGGATTTATAGAGACAGTAACAAAAAAATATTTATCAAAAATACCAAGACAAATATTTACGTTTATCGTACTATTTATTGCATCAACATCCTCACTGGTTAATGAAGTTGGTTATGCAATGTTAATTCCTTTAGTTGCTACAATATACTTTATAAATAAAAGAAATCCAATTCTTGGAATAATAACAGCATTCTGTGGTGTGTCATTTGGATATGGAGTATCTTTATTTGTAGGTACACAAGAAATGTTATTAATGGATTATACAAAAAATGCAGCAATGCTAATAGACGAAACAACACATATTGCATTATCTTCGAATTTAATATTTTCAATAGTAGCAACAATAATTTTATCAATAGTTGGAACGATAATTATTGAAAAAATCATTGCTCCAAAAATAGGAAAATATAAAAAAGAGGAAGAATTTGCTAATACAGAACAATATAGTCCAATTAGTATTGAAGAAGAAGAACAAAAGCAAATAGAAAAAGAAAAAAGAGAAACAAAAGGTTTAAGAATAGCATTAATAGTTGGAGCAATTTATGCCTTATTTACAATTTATGCTTTAATACCGGGATTACCTGGTTCTGGATTAATGCTTGATATGACAGAAAAAACCTACGCAAATCAAATATTTGGAGAAAAAGCATATTTCCAAAATGCATTTACATATTTAGTAGCGTTATTCTTTATTATTACTGGATTTTCATATACAATAGGTGCAAAGTCAGTAAAAAATGATAAAGAATTGATAGAAAAAATAAATAATAAATTAACAAAAACAGGTTCTATATTTATTTTAATATTTGTGGTATCACAATTTATTGCAATCTTTAAAAAGACAAACATCGGTATTGTAGTTACAACATGGTTAGCTAGTATACTAGAATATTTAGAAATGAATGGGATTGTTTTAATAATAGTAACTTTATTATTAATTGCATTATCTGGATTATTGTTAACAAGTTCATCAACAAAGTGGGCTCTGTTCTCACCAATAGTTGTTCCAGTATTTATGCAAGCGAATATTTCTCCAGAATTTGCGCAAATTGTTATGAGAGCAGCAGATTCTATGACAAAAGGACTTACTCCATTGCTAGGATCATTTGTAATATATATCGGATACTTAAATATATATAATCTTAATAAAGAAAAACCAATAACAATAAGAAAATCATTAAAAATGATTTCACCATATTTCTTGCTTATTGCAGCAGTATGGATTGTACTAGTAATTGGATGGTACATAATAGGTTTACCAATTGGACCAGGAGTATATCCAACAATTTAACACCAATCGGTGTTTTTTTGTTGCTATAAAATCAAATAAAAGATATAATATAGCACGAAAAGCAGGGGATAAGATGAAAAGAAATATTTGTATAAGACCAATATCAAGAAAAGATAAAGGTAACTATCTAAAACTATTTAATTCAGAAGATTTTGGTTGTATTGGTATTAATTCTGATTTGAAACCATCAATATATGAAGAAGAAAAAATATTAGACGGAGTAATTGAAGAAACAATTTTATCAACAAGAGTACTTGTCATAGAGGATAATAATGAATTCATAGGATATACATCGGTTTCCAGATCAAGTGAACACACGTATCATATTGGACAATTTGTTATAAGAAAAGATAAACGAGGACAAGGGTATGGAAAAATATTAATGGAGGAAGTAAAAAAGTATGCTGCAACAGAAGATTGTGATATAAATTTAGAATGTATAAGTAATGCAACTGGTTTCTTCCAAAGACAAGGATTCGTTAAAGGACATTCTTCTTCATTTTCATATCCAAGAAAAAGAAATTTACTAAAAAGAAAGCAACCTTTGTTTCCAAGTTATGAATTAATATGTCAAGAAAGAGATGAACGAAACAAGAATGAAATTAAGTCTTTTAAAAAATTTTTAGATTCTCCGCTATTTAAAGAAATAATGAAATTATGATATAATATACATAGATAAAGAAAAGAGGTATAAAAATGAGTTTAACAGCAGGTATAGTAGGATTACCAAACGTAGGAAAATCAACATTATTTAATGCAATTACAAATCAAAAAATATTAGCAGAAAATTATCCATTTGCAACTATAGAACCAAACGTAGGAGTTGTAACAGTTCCAGACGAAAGAATGGATAAATTAAATGAAATGTATGAACCAAATAAATTTATCCCAACAGCATATGAATTTACAGATATAGCCGGCTTAGTAAAAGGGGCATCACAAGGAGAAGGTTTAGGAAATAAATTCTTATCTCATATCAGAGAAGTTGATGCTATTGTTGAAGTTGTAAGATGTTTTGATGATGGGAAAATTATTCACGTAGATGGTGCACCAGATCCAATCAGAGATATTGAAACAATAAATTTAGAATTAGCAATTGCAGATTTAGATGTTATTAATAATAGATTAGAAAGAGTTGCTAAAAAAGCTAGAACAACAAAAAATAAGGATGATATAACAGAAGTAGAAGCTTTAGAAAAATCAAAAGCAGCCTTATTGGAAAATAAACCATTACGCCAAGTTGAATATAGTGATGATGAATTAAAACTACTAAAATCTTATAGTTTTTTAACACTTAAACCTATTATATATTTAGCAAATATAAAAGAAGATGAACTTGGTAATCCAGATAATGATTACGTAAAACAAGTAAAAGAGTATGCATCAAAAGAAAATGCGAAAGTAGTAAGTTTATGTGCAAAAGTAGAAGAAGAACTAAGTGAATTATCAAAGGAAGATAAACAAGAAATGTTAGAAGGACTAGGATTAGATGGTTCAGGACTTGATAAACTAATAACAGCTACTTATGATATTTTAGGTTTAGCCACATACTTTACAGTAGGTAAAGATGAAGTAAGAGCATGGACTTTTAAAAAGGGAATGAATGCAAAGCAATGTGCAGGAATTATTCATACAGATTTTGAAAAAGGATTCATCAGAGCTGAGGTTATGTCTTATGAAGATTTAATAGCTTGCGGTAGTGAACTAAAAGTAAAAGAAGCTGGAAAAGCAAGATTAGAAGGAAAAGATTATATTATGCAAGACGGAGATATCTGTCACTTTAGATTTAATGTCTAAAGTCTTTTTCTTTATATAGAAAGGAGGAGAAAATATGGAGTCAAAAATTAAAATATTTGAGTCTGGGATTGAAGAAGGTATAATGTCTAGAAATAAAAAGTTTTATAAAGATGGAACATCGGAAGAAGAAATTAATAAATTATTCCTTGAAGTTAGAAAAAAAATAGGTAATAAATATGGCTTTGATGGTAAAAAAATGTTTCAAGCATTACAAAAAACAGAAATAAATAAAATAGACTATCCAGATGGAAAATATCACGTAATTAATGAAGAAGATATAAATCGCGAAGACTTGTGGTATGTAGAAATACCGACAGATATACTAATTTTAAAGGAAAAATATAAAAATATTGTAGTAGGAAATCAAATGGCTGATTGTCCAATATTAATAGTAGAAGATAGAAAAAAGGGGGTTACTGCATTATCTCATTGTGGTGCCCCATATATAAATAGAAAATTACCATACCAAACAGCAGAAGCCTTAATTAAAGAATTTAATAGTAATCCAGAAGACTTATATGCATATATTGGAAGTAATTCAAAAAAAGAAAGTTATATTTACGATAGATATCCAGCTTGGGCTACAAATGAAGATGTATGGGATGGATATATAACGGAAGAAAATAAAGATTTTCATATTGATATGGAAGGTGCAATGCTAAAGCAAATGCATGCTTTAGGAATTAAAAATATTGAAATAAGCCAAATTGATACAGTAACAGATGATAGATATTATTCACATAGTGCATTTTCGAAAGGAAATATAAGTAAAAAAGGACAAAATTTCGTAGGATTTTTTTATAAATAGGGGTGGACAAATAAGATACCATTTGATATAATACATCCGAGTATTTAAAATACTCCTTGCCACAAAAGTGGCCGAAAAGTCCAAAAGGAGGTGTGTCAAAGATGAATAAATATGAAATCATGTTCATTGTTAGACCAGATATGGAAGAAGCAGAAATCAAGAATACTGCAGAAGAAGTTAAAAAGGTTTTAACAGAAAAAAATGCAACAATCGTTGAAGAAAAAGCTATGGGACAAAGAGAACTAGCTTATGAAATCAACAAATTTCAAACAGGATACTACTACTTATTCGTAGTTGAAGCAGAATCAGCAGCAGTTAAAGAATTTGATCGTGTTGCTAGAATCAATGAAAGTCTACTTCGTCATTTAGTTGTAAAAGTAGAAGACTAAGAAAAAGAGGTATGTTATGAACAAAGTATTTTTAATAGGAAGATTAACAAGAGATCCTGAATTGAGATATACAGGAAGCAACATTCCAACAGCTACATTTTCAATTGCTGTAAATAGAAACTTTACAAATCAAGCAGGAGAAAGAGAAGCTGATTTCATCAATATAATCGTTTGGAGAAAACAAGCTGAAAATTGTAAAAACTATCTTACAAAAGGTAGCCAAGTTGCAATAGAGGGTCGTATTCAAACAAGAAATTACGATGGACAAGATGGAAAGAAAGTATATGTTACTGAAGTTGTTGCAGATAACGTTGAATTTTTAGGATCACGTAATTCCTCAGGAAATTCTAATAACATGAATGGTTCAGCTGATTATAATGCAGGACCAAGTCCTTATGATTTTGGAGGAGCTCCAGAACCAAAAGGAACAGACGTAGACAGTAATCCGTTTGCTGACTTCGGTGCAAGTATCGAAATTAGTGATGACGAATTACCATTCTAATCTAAAAAGGAGGATTTAAAATGGCAGAATTCAATCGTAGAAAGAAAAAAATCTGTATGATGTGTGCTGGTAAAACAGTTGATTATAAAGACGTTGAAACTCTAAGAAGATATACAAATGAAAAGGGTAAAATCGTTCCAAGAAGAGTAACTGGAACTTGCGCATTACATCAAAGACATGTTTCAAAACAAGTAAAAAGAGCACGTGCAATCGCATTAATGCCTTATTCAAGATAATAAGTAGCCTAATTACAGGCTGCTTTTTTGTTTTACAAACTTCCCAATGTATTATATAATAAAAGTGATACTTTAAAGGAGGTCTATATGTCAATTATTAAACAAAGAGGAACTTTGAATAAAGCGATAAACAAAGCAAAAACAGTATTTTTAATGGGTCATAAAGATTTGGATTTAGACGCCTTAGGAAGTTCGATAGGAATGTATCTATTACTTAAAGGAAAAAGAAAAGAATGTTATATAGTAGTAGATGATTTAACTCATGAATTGGGAGTAGAAAAAGTATTAAGAGAACTAGAAGGCTGCATTAAAATAATTAAAAGCGAAAATGTTGAAAAATACATGAACCAAAGAGAAGCAAAAAACTTGTTACTTATATTAGATACTAATAAGGCAGATTTAGTTCAAAATAAAGATTTATTAAAGAAATTCGATAATAAGCTAATTATAGACCATCATGACTTATCAAAGTCTAGCATCAAAGATGCGGTTATAATTAACGATACAGAGGTTTCTAGTACATGTGAAATGATTACTGAATTAATCGAATATTATGATGTAGAAATAGAATCATACTATGCAACTGTGTTATTAGCAGGTATAGTTTTAGATACAAACAATTTCACATTAAAGACTAATCCAGGAACATATTATGCAGCTTACTATTTATCTAGTTTAGGAGCAAGTGCAAAGAAAGTACAATATTTATTAAAGCAAGATATTGAAGAATATACCGAAAGACAAAAACTATTAGCTGGAATAGAAACAATTAATGGAAGAATAGCAATAACAAAAGCTACTCCATATACAATTTATAGAAGAGAAGATCTTGCAAGAGTAGCAGATACACTACTATTCTTTAATAACATTGAAGCATCATTTGTAATTGGTAAGATAGGAAAAGATACAGTAGGAATAAGTGCAAGAAGCTTAGGAAATTATGAGATAAGTAAAATTCTTGAAAAACTAGGTGGAGGAGGTAGCGACTATAATGGTGCTGCCAAATTCGAAGACACAACAATCAGCAACGTTGAAAAGTTGCTAAAAAATACAATAAAAGAAATGGGTGAATAAGATGGAAGTAATCTTCATAAAAGATTTAAAAAACCAAGGTAAAAAGGGAGAAATCAAAAACGTAAAAGATGGTTACGCAGAAAACTTCTTAATCAAACAAGGATATGCAGTGCTAAAAACAAAGGAAAGTTTAGCAAAATTACAATGTGAGCAAAGAAATAAAGCAGCACAAGATGCTGAAAATAAGAAAAACGCAGAAAATCTAAAAAAAGATTTAGATAAAGTAGTAATCGACTTCAAAGTAAAAACAGGAGAAGGAGATAAAGTATTCGGAAGTATTAGTGTTAAACAAATTAAAGACGAACTTCAAAATAAGGGATTTAAAATTGATAAAAGTCAAATTGAAATTACAAATCCAATTGCAGCACTTGGATTTCACAATGTAAATATTAAATTATATCCAAGTATTACAGCAGTAATAAAAGTACACGTAATAAAATAGAGGTGATAACATGAATGGTAGAGTTTTACCAAACAATTTAGAAGCAGAACAATCTGTTTTAGGTGCATGTTTCTTATCAAAGTATGCTTTACAAAAAGCTGGCGAAAATTTAACTCCAGAGGCTTTTTATAATGACAAAAATGGTAAAATATTCGCTACCATGATATCTCTAATGGAAGAACATACACCAATAGATTTAACAACAGTAACAAGTGCTTTAAAAAAGAAAAATGAATTAACAGAAGTGGGTGGAGTTGAATATTTAACAGAAATAATTAACTTTGTTCCAACAGCAAGTAATATAGATTATTATATAAAAACTGTGGAAGAAGCCGCATTACTTCGTAGATTAATTGAAACAGCAACAGAAATAGCAACAGAAGGTTATAGAACAGATGAAACTGTTAATGAAATACTTGATAGTTCAGAAAAGAAAATACTAAATATTGTTAAAAATAGAAAATCTAGTGAATTTAGAAGTATTAAAGATGTTTTAGCCAAAACACAATCTGATCTTGAAAGATTATCAGAAAACAAAGGTGAAATCACAGGATTAGCAACAGGATGGTATGACTTTGATAAGTTAACAACAGGACTACATCCAAATGAATTTATTATCATCGCAGCACGTCCTGCAATGGGAAAAACAGCTTTTGCCTTAAATTTAGCAACACATGTAGCAATGACACAAGATAAATCAGTAGCAGTATTTAACTTAGAAATGTCTGCAGAACAATTAGCAATGCGTATTTTATCATCAGTTGGGCAATTAGAAGGGTTTAAATTGCGTACAGGAAACTTGCTAAATAATGATTGGAAAAGAATTAATGAAGCAGTATCACAACTTGCTAATACTAACTTAGTAATAGATGATACACCAGGTATTACAATTGGAGAAATAAGAGCAAAATGTAGACGCCTAGCTAGCAGTGAAAAAGGTTTAGCATTAGTTGTTATTGACTACCTACAACTAATTTCTGGCGGTAAAAACTATGGTACAAATCGTCAACAAGAAGTTTCGGATATTTCCAGAAGTTTAAAAACACTTGCCTTAGAACTTGGTGTACCAGTAATTGCATTATCACAATTATCACGTAGTGTTGAAGGAAGAGAAGATAAACGTCCATTAATGAGTGACTTACGTGAATCTGGTTCAATTGAACAAGATGCTGATATTGTTGGATTCTTGTATCGTGATGATTATTATAATAAAGAAGCAAGAACAGAAGATAATAACAGTATCAGTGAATTTATTATCGGAAAACATCGTAATGGTCCAACAGCAACAGTAGAATTATTATTTAAAAAGAATACATCAACATTCTTGAATCTACGTAAAGATCGAGATAGTGTGGAGGGGTAAAATAATGTCTAAAAGAACAAAAATAATAACTATAGTTGTAATTATTTTATCAGTTGTTCTAACAGTAGGATTTTCATTTAAGATAAAAGCACCAAAAACTGTATACAGAGTATACCTTGAAGGTAAATCATTAGGAATAATAAAGTCCAAAAAAGCATTAGAAAACTATATAGATAAAAAGCAACAACAAATAAAAGAAGAATATGGAGTAGATAAAGTATATGCTCCAGAAGATATTGATATTATTAAAGAAATAACATTTAACGAAGATGTAACGAGCGTAAAAAAGATATATAACAAAATAGAAGGTACATCCCCTTTTACGATTAATGGATATAAAATTACAGTTAAAGGTGTAGAAACCACTGAAGGTCATGAGATGGTAAAAGGAGAAAACAAAACAATTTATGTAATTGATAAAGATACTTTTGTAGAAGCAATAGATAATACTGTAAAATCATTTATTGAAGAAGAAGATTATACAAATTTTGCAAATGATACACAAACAAAAATAGAAGATACAGGAAAAATAATTGAAAAAATCTACCTAGAAAACAAAGTTACAATCAAAAAACAAAATATACCTGTTGATGAAAAAATATATCAAGATGAAGTAGAGTTAAGTCAGTACCTATTATTTGGTACTACAGAGAAACAAAAAGAATATGTTGTTCAAGCAGGAGACACAATAGAAGATATATCATTTAATAATAAAATGTCCACAGAGGAATTTTTAATAGCAAATCCATCATATACTGATGAAAATAGTTTATTATCACCAGGACAAATTGTTAACATAGGAATTCTTAATCCACAAGTCAATGTTGTTGAACAAGACTATGTTGTAGAAAGAGTAGCAAAAAAATACACTACAGAAATTCGCTATGATAATAGTCAATTTGTTGGTTATCAAGCAACTACTCAATATGGAGTAGATGGAGAAAACAGAGTTACTCAAAGAGTATATAAGATAAATGGGGACACAAAATCCATCGAACCATTAAGTACAGAGGTTATAAAAGCTGCAGTTAACGAAGTAATCGTTAAAGGTAAAAAAAGTTATGGATCAGGATATGGAAGTCATGTTGCAGTATCTGGATCATGGGGATGGCCAGCTTCATGTAGTTCAGTTTCAAGTTACTACGGATGGAGATGGGGATCATTACACAAAGGAATCGATATCGCAGGTTGTGGAGAAGGATCATATATCTTTGCAGCCCAAGCAGGAACAGTTGTTGTATCACAAAGAACACGTGGAGGTTATGCCGGTGGTTATGGAACTAACGGCGAGTACATTATAATTGATCATGGAAACGGTTATTATACAGAATATGCTCATATGTGTCCAGGATGTCGTTATGTTCAAGAAGGACAAGTTGTAGAAAAAGGAACACCAATAGGAGGAATGGGAAGAACAGGAGCCGCTACCGGAGTTCATATTCACTTCGCTATTTGGAGTGGATATCCATTTAGAGGAACACCGTTAAACCCAATGAATTTCTACTAATATGAAAATAAAAACAATAGCCAGTGGTTCAAAAGGAAATTGTTCAATAGTCTTAAGTGATGAGACAAAATTTATAATAGACATGGGAATTTCCTACTTAACTTTAAAAAAAAGTTTAGAAGAAAATTCCCTTTCTTTTGACCAATTTACTGGTGTATTAATAACACATAATCACAAAGACCATATAAACGGTTTAGCATCATTAATTAAAAAAACTAATCTACAACTATTTATCCCAATAGAAATGTATGAAGGAATAAAAGAAATAGTACCAAAGGATAGATGTGAGTTTATAGACGACATTCAAAAAATAAGTGATACAACAATTGAATTAATACACACTTCTCACGATGCTCCATGTTCACTTGGATATATTATTTCAGATAGTAAATCTAGTATTGTATATGTAACAGATACTGGATATATAAATAGAAAATATCTATCTAAAATGGTAAATAAAGAATTATATCTAATAGAAAGTAATCATGATGAAGTGATGTTAATGGATGGACCATATCCAAGATTTTTAAAAGAAAGAGTAATAAGTGATAAAGGCCACCTATCAAATACAACAACGGCAAAATACCTAAAGAAACTTGTAGGAGACCGTACTAAACATATAATACTTGCACATATAAGCGAAAAAAACAATACAGAAGAATTAGCATATACTTGTACAAAAGAGATGCTAGAAAACGATAAAATTCATATTACAATAGCTAAACAATATGAAGAAAGTCCAATGATTGAGGTATAAAATGATAAAAATAATAACTGTAGGAAGCATAAAAGAAAAATATTTAAAAGATGCAATTGATGAATATTTAAAAAGATTAAAAAAATACACAAACATAGAAATAATTGAACTAAAAGATGAAGGACTAGTTGAAGAACAAAAAGCAATTCAATTGGAAGGAGAAAAAATATTAAAAAATATTTCTCCAAAAGATTATTTAATTACACTAGAAATAGAAGGAAAAGAGTATTCATCAGAAGAATTTGCTGCAAAAATAAATCAAATTCAAATTGAAAATAGTAATATTGTTTTTGTAATTGGTGGAAGCTACGGATTAAGTAAAGAAATAAAAGAAAAATCTAAAATGCACTTATCATTTTCCAAAATGACTTTTCCTCATCAGTTATTTAGAGTATTTTTATTAGAACAAATATATAGAGCATACAAGATATTAAATAATGAAAGTTATCACAAATAGGAGGAAATATGATTGGAAATAGTTGGGATAAACTTCTAGAAGAAGAGTATAAAAAAGATTATTTTGTAAATCTAATGGAATTCGTTAAAAATGAATATAAAAACAAGACAATTTATCCAAAACAGAATGAAGTTTTTAATGCATTTAGATATACAAGTTTTGAAGATGTTAAAGTTGTAATTCTTGGACAAGACCCATATCATGGCCCAAATCAAGCAGAAGGGTTATCATTTTCTGTAAGCAATGAAGTGTTAAAACCACCATCATTAAAAAACATTTTTAAGGAACTAGAAAGTGATTTAGGAATACAATTTCCGGAAGCAAATTCACTTATTCCATGGGCAAAAGAAGGCGTATTATTACTAAATGCAGTTTTAACAGTTCAAGAACATACCCCGACATCTCACAAAGATAAAGGATGGGAAACATTTACTGATAATGTAATAAAAGTACTTAATAAAAAAACAACACCAGTTGTATTTATATTATGGGGAAGCTATGCTAGAAATAAAAAGGAACTAATTACAAATCCACTTCACTATATAATTGAATCCCCACATCCATCACCATTTTCTGCCAGAACAGGATTTTTTGGGAGTAAGCCATTCTCAAAAACAAACGAATATTTAAAAAGTAAAGGAATAAAAGAAATAAATTGGAGAGTAGAATAACTCTCTTTTTCTTATTAACAAAATATTCGTAAGATTGACAAAATTGATGTTTTATGGTATAATTAGCCCATTAATTGGGTATATATCCAAAAAGGGGACGGTAAAATGAATTATACAATGATATACGATAAAATAATGAATCCATTAGATGATTCACTAGTTTTAGATCAATTATTAGAAGCTTATGCAGAAGGTTCAAGTTTTTATTCTGCACTAACTAAAAGATTTTCTAAAGATAAAAATTTACTATATAGTAAATCCGCTCGTGATGAACTACATGCTTCAATATTTAATAGATGGAAAAAATCATTATTATCAATAACACCTGAACAATATAATAAAGCAATTAGAGATAAATTATATAAAAAGAATATTTTTAAATTAGTTAGTTTTTTAGAGAAAGTTCCAGATGTTAAAACAGAAAAAGAAGCAACAGATATTTTAAATAAAACATATCAAGATAAAGAATTATCAGAAGCAATGGAAGAATATCGATGGGATTCTATTGGGGAATTTAGTGGATGGACCCATATTAGTGAAAGATACATAAACGGTAAGCAAACAAGAACACCAAAAATAGAACACAGATTATATATAAATACAGATTTAATGGACGTTCATAAGATGTCAAAGATATTTATGGACAAATGTATTGCTAAAAAATTACCATATTATTTTAAAATAGGTGAATGTGATAGAAGAGATGATAATATCGTTATTTACTCAGATACAAAACTTTTACCTCATTATCTAGGTGTATTAAAAGAAATAGAAGATGAATATCCGGATTTAGTAAAACGATGCGGTAGACCTCCGATATTATCAGGAGTAATTCGTAACTGGATTGGATATGGTAGTGAACCAATACAATTATCAGGACAAGAATCATTTAATGGAATTAGAGCAAAATCAATAGAAAAAGCAATAGATGAAGAATTATTGAGTTGGTATAGAAATCATAAAGATACAACGATGACAATACAAGGGCAAACAATTAGTCTTCAAGAATATTTTGTTAGACAAGTAGTTAAAACTAAAATAAAAAGGATGCTTGATTATCGAAGAAAACATCCAAATAATAACTATATAAAATATACAGAACAAGAAATTCAATCAAAAGATTTTGCAAAAAGAATGGCAAATATGGTTAGAGCACAAATGCCAAGTATATTTAGTAATTATATGTATGATAAAAAGCAAACTGTTAAAATTGAAGTACCTATAAAAAAAGATGTTAATGCAACTATTTATTCATCAGATATTACAACAGAATTCAAAAAATTTATTTCAATTATAAAAGCTAACGATCCTGGATTTGTTAAAAGAGTAAAGAAAAGAATAGAATTAGATGCAGTAAAAAGAGGAATAGATCCAAATAAATACTGCTTTGATATTGAAAATGCAGATTTATTAAGAAAACAAGATGGTGAACCAATTAAGAAAAAAACATCGACTACAGATAAAAAAGAAGAAAAGAAAGGTCCAAGACAACCGATTAACGATACACCAAGATATCATCGACCAGCAGGAACACCAACATCTTATAAACCAATGACAGATGCTGAAATAAGAGAATCTCAAAGAAAGTTAGCAGAATGTCCACCTGTTCAAGAAACTGGAAAGAAGAAAGTATCACCAACAAACGATACACCAAAATATCATCGACCAGCAGGAACACCAACATTTTATAAACCAATGACAGATGAAGAAATAAGAGAGTCTCAAAGAAAATTAGCAGAAGTTCCAATGGTAAAAGTAAAAACAAAAAAAGTTACACAATAAAGTGTAACTTTTTATTTTGCTAATTATTTTGTGCTTGAACAGCAGTAATAGCAATCACACCAACGATATCGTCAGAACTACATCCTCTAGACAAATCATTAACAGGCGCCGCAATTCCTTGGCAAATTGGTCCATAAGCTTCAGCCTTAGCTAGTCTTTGCACTAATTTATAACCAATATTACCAGCATCTAAGTCTGGAAATACTAAAACATTAGCACAACCAGCAACTGAACTATTAGGAGCCTTAGAAGCAGCTACACTTGGAATAATTGCCGCATCTAATTGTAATTCTCCATCCATTTGATAATGAGGGTATTTTTCCTTTGCAATTTTAACCGCTTCAACAACTTTGTCAACATCTTCGTGTTTAGCACTTCCCATAGTTGAGTGAGATAAAAAAGCAACTTTTGGTTCTTCATTAACTAATAACTTAAAACTATCTGCACTACTAGCCGCAATAGCTGCTAACTTAGAAGAGTCAGGATTTTGTTCAAGACCACAGTCAGCAAATATAAATGTTCCATTAGCTCCAAAATCACAATTAGGTACTACCATTAAAAAGAATGCTGAAACCAATTCTACACCAGGCTTTGTTTTTACAATTTGTAATGCCGGTCTTAATGTGTTTGATGTTGAATGACATGCACCAGAAACACATCCATCTGCTTTACCATCTTTAACAAGCATACATGCATAATACATATAATCTTCTAATAATAAACGCTTTGCCTCATCATATGTCATACCTTTATTTTTTCTTAATTCTACAAGTTTTAATATTAAATCTTCAGTTAATTCACTAGTATAAGGATTAATAATAGTTGCATGGCTAATATCCAAACCTTGAGAATTTCTTAATATTTCCTCATCAGTTCCAATAATAATAATATTAGCAATATTTTCTTTTAATACCTTACTAGCAGCCTCCATAACACGTCTATCCATTGACTCTGGCAATACAATAGTTTTCTTATTTGTTTTGGCTCTTTCTTTAATACTTTCAATAAAACTCATTACTAACACTTCTTTCTACTTCTCATTTAATATTTCATACATTTCTTTTTTCTCATTATTATAAAACTCTTTTTTCTTATATCTCCATAGTAAAGCAACTACATTTGAAGGAAAACTTCCAACTAATTGGTTAAAAACAACTACATTATCATTATAAAACTTAGTTGATCCCAATATTGCTTCTTCATTGCCATTAAGTTCTTCAACTATAGAAAGTAATGCTTCGCTTTTGTACAATTTTTCATTTTCATCTAATATTTTATTTAATTCGTTATGTAGTGCTTTCAAACTATTATTCATTTCAAAATGATTAATAGTTGTTTCATTTAAATATTCAATATCTTCTAAAAATTCCTTCAGTTTAAGTTCTTTTTTTACAATTGGTCTTGTTCTTTCAAGTAATTGCATCTTTTTATCAAAAAGAATATCAATATTATTTTCTGCTTCAGCAATCTTTATAATAGCAAAATTAAATTTATTATAATAAAAAGTTATAATTAATAAAATCAATGAAATCACAATAATAATTCCCAAAATAGTATATAACATCTAATCACCTCTATACTATGACAATTATATCAAATTAACTTTTTTTTCTCAATAATAAACTATATAATGACTAATTACCAGTAAGTATTTCATCAAACACAGGATCTGTAACTTCAGGTTCTGTTCCTTTTATAAAATACATAAGCTTTTTTTTATCTGTTTCATTAGTTATGGGTTTGCCACTAATGGGATCAACAAACATTCCCGAAACATTTTTAGGTACGTTATACCAAACCTCATCATTTGATTTGTCCGATTCATAAGCTTCAATTGATTTATACCAAATATTTTGTGAATACTTATATTCACTTGTATCTAAAACTCTGTTATCATCATATCCAACCCAAACAGCACACAATACATCACTGTTATAACCTATATTCCAATTATCCCCATATGTTGTTCCACTTTTTAAAGAATAAGTATGTGTAAGTTTTGGAGCTAGACTAACACCTGTTGGATAATTATAATCAATAAATAAAGGATCATAAGTAACGGTTAACATGTTATTAAGAATAAACGCTAAACTAGAGTTTAAAACTAAATCATTATTATTATCAACTTCATACAAGACATTGCCTTTACTATCAACCACTTTTTTTATTAAATGTGGACTAACTTTGTATCCTAGATTAGCAAAAGCAGCATAACCAGCAGATAACTCAATAATATTTATTTCATTGGTACCAAGAGGCAAAGAAGGTACTTCCTCAAGTTTTGCATTTATTCCAACGCGTCTAGCCACATTAACTAATGCATCGGTGCCTAAAAACAAATGAGTCTTTACCGCATAAATGTTATCAGAATAAGCAACAGCAGCAGCCATCGAAATCGGTTTTTCACCATATACATTATTATAATTCTTAGGAGAATAGTCTTCTTGATCATTAAATGAAAAAGTAGTTGCTTCACTAGTAAAAGAACTACTAGTAGTAAATCCATTTTCTAATGCTGCATAATAAAGAAATGGTTTCATAGTAGAGCCAACTTGCCTTAAAGAACTAGTGGCTCTATTATATGATGATTTGTTGTAATCTCTGCCACCAACAAGAGCAATAATTCCACCTGTTTTTGGATTCATCATAACAGCTGAAGTTTGGATAGAAGAATCACTTGGTATACTATCTGCAATATTTTTTTCTAGTTCTTTTTGTGCATTTATGTCAAGATTAGTATAAATTTTAAGACCATTAATATTATTGTATGAATTTGGAATACTTTCTATTGTTTCTAGCTCATCCATAACAGCATCATAATAATACATAATAGTAGATAATTCATCCTTTTCATTATTTGCAACAAAAATAAGTTCAGTATTATAAGCATCATTCATTTCTTTTTCAGTAATAACACCATTTTCAACCATTAATTTTAAAATAATATATTGTCGTTCTTTAGCAAGTTCAAAATTAACAATAGGTGAATAATTAGAAGGAGATTTAGGAATACCTGACAAAATACTAGCTTCAGCTAAAGAAAGTTCACTAGCTGACTTATTAAAATAATACTTACTAGCATTCTCAATTCCATATTTTCCATGACCATAATTAATTGTATTTAAATATCCCTCTAGTATTTCATCTTTTTTATAATTTGCTTCAATCCTAAGTGTATACCATAACTCATCCCATTTTCTTTTCCAAGTTTTGTCAAAATCTAAAAATAAATTTTTAGCATACTGTTGAGTAATTGTAGATGCACCTTGTAATGTTTTCCCATTTTTAATATTTATATAACAGGCTTTAAGTATTCTTAAAAAATCAAAACCAAAATGTTTATAAAAGTGCTTATCTTCTGTGGAAATAGTTGCATTAATTAGATGATCAGAAATATCGTCTAAACTAATCCATTCCTTTGATTCACTTCCTTTAAAAAAAGATTCATTGTTTGAATCATATAAAACCATACTATTTGCAGTATTAATAATAACTTTAGGGGAAAACTTAACATATAAAAAGCCAATACATATAAAAGTAACAACAAAACAAATAATAATTTTAAACATATTAAAAATAAACTTTCTGAATCTTTTCATAAAAATCTCCTTAATACTATTATTATTAAAGAGAAAATACCAAAATATGTATTAAAATACAAAGAATTGTGTTATAATCTATACATAAATTTGAAGTGGGTGATAGTATGTCAAAAATTAATATACACACAGTATTAAAAACACAAGAAAAAACTTATGAGTATAATGTCCCTGCAATCTTTAAAGAAGATGAAAGGACTATTATCTATAAAGAACAAGATGAACAAAGAACAACTACTAGCTTCAATTATAGAACTAAAGAATTAATAAGAGAAAATGATTCACTAAGAATGCATTACATTTTTAATAAAGATAAAAATTCACGAGGAACAATTCTTGTTAAAGAGTTTGGTCGTTCATTAGATCTTATAATTAAAACGACTAAAATACTCCGATGTGAGAACAATATTGAAATAGAGTTTTTAGTCGAAGGACAATTATTTAATTATAAAATAGAGGTGAAATAAATGAGTATTATTAAAAATATAACAAAAGAATTAGAAAATATAGTAAAACAAGCTGGATATGAAGTAGATAATTTAGTACTTCAACCATCTGGAAGAAAAGATTTAGGACAATATCAATTAAATGATGCAATGCCACTTGCAAAAAAATATGGAAAAAATCCAAGAATGATAGCAGAAGACATTGTTAAAATATTAGAACAAAATAGTAGATTTACAAATATTAATATTGCAGGACCAGGATTTATTAATATAACGTTAACAGACGAATATTTAGTAGAATTATTAAATAAAATTGCTGCAAATATAGATGAAAATATTGATAAAGAAGAAACAAAAAAAATCGTAATTGATTATGGTGGAGCAAATGTAGCAAAAGCATTACATGTAGGACATTTAAGAAGTGCCAACATTGGAGAAGCTTTAAAAAGACTTGCTAAATTATTAGGACATGATGTTTTAGGAGATGCTCACCTTGGAGATTATGGAAGACCATTAGGTTTAGTTCTAAGAGAAATCAAGGAAAGATATCCTAACTTAGAATACTTTGATGAAAACTACACAGGAGATTTTAGTGAAGTAGAATTGCCAATTACAAATGAAGATCTTGAAATAATATATCCATATGCTTCAAATAAAGCTAAAGAAGATGAACAATATTTAGAAGATGCCAGAGATATAACTTTAAGAATTCAAAGACATGAAAAAGGTTACTATGATTTATGGAAGAAAGTTGTAGATATTTCTAAAGAAGATATTAAAGAAACATATGCAGCACTAAATGTTTTCTTTGAAATTTGGAATGGTGAATCTGATGAAATGGAATACTTTGATGAACTAAAACAAATTTATGAAGATAAAAATCTACTAGTAGAAAGCGAAGGAGCACAAATAGTAGAAGTTGCAACAGAAGAAGACAAGGCTCCAATGCCACCACTAATATTTACAAGAAGCAATGGTGTTGCTTCCTATGAAACAACAGATTTAGCTGCTATTTATGAAAGAAAAATAAATTTCAATCCAGATGAAATTTGGTATGTAGTAGATGGAAGACAATCTTTACACTTTGAACAAACATTTAGAGCAGCAAGAAAAGCAGATTTAGTAAGTGATAACGTAGTGTTGGAACATATCGGATTTGGAACAATGAATGGAAAAGATGGAAAACCATTTAAAACAAGAGATGGTGGCGTACTAAGCCTAAAATCATTAATGAATTTAGTTTATAATGAAACATACAGTAAAATAACAAATGAATCTATTCAAGAACAAGAAAAAGAAAAAGTAGCTAAAACAGTTGCAGTAGCAGCTTTAAAATATGCGGATCTTTTACCATTTAGAGGAACAGATTATATATTTGAATTAGAAAAATTTGCTGATTTAGAAGGAAAAACAGGATCATATATTTTATATTCAACAATAAGAATGAAATCATTACTTGCTAAAGCATCAGAATTAAAACAAGAGAAAATGCAACTAATTGGTGGCGAAACAGAAAAAGAAATAGCATTAACAATTTTAAGTATGCCAACAGTTTTAACTAAAGCAAAAGAAGCAAGATCATTAAATGATATTGCAGAATATTTATATAAATTAACATCTTTATATAATAAATTCTATTCAGAAAATAAGGTACTAGTAGAAGAAAATCAACAATTACAAGAATCATGGTTAGTATTAACAAAACTTGTATATGATATAAATATCTTGCTTTTAGATGTACTTGGAATAAAAGTTCCAGAAAAAATGTAAAAAAATAGTTGTATTTATATAAAATCTATGTTATAAGTTTGTTGGCGCTTTTATAGTGCTAACAAACTTTATTAATTAAACATATAATGTTTTAATATAGGAGGGCAATATGAGTCTTAAGAAAATGACAAAAGAAGATTTAGAATTACTATCAAACAAGGATATAACAAATTTAATATTAGAAGAAAGTAAGAAATCAATAAATACAGCTGATCTTTTCAAAAGAATCATCGAATTATTAGAGTTACCATCAAGTACTTTTGAAAATAAGATTGGAGATTACTATACAGCTCTTGCTACAGATAAAAGATTTATTTTATTAGAAGATGGTACATGGGACTTAAGAAGTCGTCACACTTCTGATAAAGTGGTAAAAATTGCTGAAGAAGACGAAGAAGATGAAGAAGAACAAAATGAAGAGCAAGAAGAACAAGATGAAGATTTACTAGAAGACAGTTATGACGATGCAGAAGATGAAGATTACGATGAAGATACTAATGAAGAATTAAAAGATTTAGTAGTAATCGACGAAGATGAATTAGAACTAGAACAATAATCTAGTTTTTTTCTTAAAAAAAATATGATATAATACAACTGATTACCGAGAAAGGGTGAAAATATGATAGAAAGATTAGAAGCAACACTTGAAAAGTATAATCAATTAGAACAAGAACTAACAAAACCAGAAGTTTTAAGTGATGTAAAGAAAACAAGAGAGTATTCAAAAGAAATGGCTTCTTTAGAAGATATCGTTACTTGCTATAAAAGATATAAAAAAGTTTTAGAAGATATCGAAAGTACTAAAGAAATGACAAAAGATCCAGATTTAGGAGAAATGGCTAAAGAAGAACTAAAAGAACTAGAAGACGAAAAAATAAAATTAGACGGAGAATTAGAGATATTATTAATTCCAAAAGACCCTAATGATGATAAAAACGTAGTTGTAGAAATTCGTGGAGCAGCAGGTGGGGATGAAGCAAATATCTTTGCTGGAGACTTATTTAGAATGTATACAAGATATGCAGAAAAACAAGGTTTTTCCTATCAAGTATATAACTCTGTTGATGGTACAGCAGGAGGATTTAGTCAAATTGAATTTATTATTAAAGGTAAGAACGCATATTCATTATTAAAATATGAAAGTGGGTCTCATAGAGTTCAACGTGTTCCCGTAACAGAAGCAAACGGAAGATTACAAACATCAACAGCCACTGTATTAGTAATGCCAGAAGCTGATGACGATATAGATATTCAAATAAATCCAAATGATTTAAGAATAGATATTTATCGTTCAAGTGGATGTGGAGGACAAGGAGTAAACACAACTGACTCAGCAGTAAGAATTACTCACTTACCAACAAATACAGTAGTTACATGTCAAAATGAACGTAGTCAAATTCAAAATAAAGAACAAGCAATGAAAGTTTTAAAGACTAGACTTTATGAATTAGAACTTCAAAAACAATTAGAAGAAGCAGGTGCAGCACGTCGTAGTAAAATTGGCACAGGAGATAGAGCTGAAAAAATTAGAACATATAACTATCCACAAAATCGTGTAACAGACCATAGAATTGGTTTCACAACAAATAACTTAGATAGAATTATGGATGGCGCTCTAGACGATGTTGTAGATGCACTAATCCAAGAAGACCAAAAGAGAAAACTTCAAGGAGAAGAAGAATAGGAGTTGAAAATATGCGAGTAGAAGACTTATTAGTATATGGAAAAAGCGAATGTCACTCAGACCTTGCAAAAATGTTACTCGCAGAACTTTTAGAACTTAATCCTTTAGAATTATTAAATCATTTAAATGATGTAGTATCAGAAGAAAAATCTAATCTATATAAAAAAGAGTGTCAGGCCATTAGAGAAGGAAAACCAATTCAATATGTAATTGGAAATGTTAACTTCTACGGAGAAACATTCTATGTAAATGAAAATGTACTAATTCCAAGATTTGAAACAGAAGAATTAGTAGAAAATACAGTTACATATATAAATAAGTTTTTCACAGAACCTGTGGATATAATTGATTTAGGATGTGGAAGTGGTGTAATAGGACTTACTTTAGAAAAAAAAGTTTCCACAAAATCTGTGGATTTAATAGATATAAGTCCAAAAGCATTAGCTGTTACCTACAAAAATTGTGTAAAACTTTCTTCAACAGCCAATCTAATTAACAGTGATATGTTTGAAAAAGTGGATAAAAAATACGATGTAATTATAAGTAATCCGCCATATATCAAAACAAATGAAGAAATAGAAGACATAGTAAAAGATAATGAGCCACATCTTGCATTATATGCTGGAGAAGATGGACTAGATTGTTATAAAAAAATATTAGAAAATATAGAAAGTCATATGAAAGAAAGATGTTTAGTAGCTTTTGAAATTGGCTATGAACAGGCAAATGATATTATAGAACTTGTAAATAAGCATCTCTCCAATGTGAAAACAGAAGTAAAAAAAGACTTATCTGGAAAAGACAGAATGATATTTATTTTTAAAAATCTTGAATAAAATATTTAAATAAACCTCACTATTAAAATGAAAGTGAGGTTTTTATATGAAAAAAATCATAATATTAATATCATTTATAATAGTAATTTTATGTTTACTTAAAACAGATACAGTAATAATACCCAAAGAAGCTATTAGATTTAGAGTAATAGCAAGTAGTAATACAGAAAAAGATCAATATATTAAAAAAGAAATAGTAAAAGATTTACAAAAAGAAATAAAAAAACTAAATATAATTCCAAAAAGCTTAGAAATCAATAGAGCTATTATTAAAGAAAATATTCCAAATTATAAAAAAACAATAAATAATACTCTAAAAAATTTAAATGAAGAAGCAGAATACACTATTAAGTACGGTATGAATTACTTTCCTAAAAAAGAATATCAAGGTGTAATATACGAAGAAGGAGAGTATGAATCACTTGTAGTTGAAATAGGAGATGCACAAGGAGATAACTTCTGGTGCGTGCTATTTCCACCATTATGCTTATTAGAAGGAGAAGTGGAAAACAAAGATAATATAGAATATACCTCATTTATAAAAGAAATTATAGAAAAGTACCTTTAACAAAATAATGAATAAACTAATATAGAAATGTTCTTTATCTTTACGTTTTGTTTACGGTAAAAACGTTGAAATAATTGACAAAACAACTAGTTTCTCATAAGATTAAATTGGGTGATAAGAAATGTTAGAAAATTTCAATGAAATGTTAAATAAAGCAAAAAAAGGTCATTATGCAGTGCCACAATTTAATATTAATAATCTAGAATGGACTAAATATATTTTAGAAGCATGTAGAGATTTAAATGTACCTGTAATACTAGGCGTAAGTGAAGGTGCAGCAAAATATATGGGTGGATACAATGTTGTATCCGCAATGGTAAAAGAGTTAGTTAAATCACTTAATGTAACAACACCAGTATGCATTCATTTAGATCATGGTACATCATATGAATCATGTCAAAAGGCAATTGATGCAGGATTTACATCAGTTATGATTGATGCATCACGCCATGAATTAGCAGAAAATATTAGAATTACAAAAGAAGTAGTTGAATATGCACACTCAAAAGGAGTAAGTGTTGAAGCAGAAGTAGGACATATTGGTGGTACAGAAGATAATATTACTTCAACAAGTACCAATGCAACTTTAGAAGATTGCCAAGTATTATATGAAAATACAGGTATAGACTCACTAGCTCCTGCATTAGGAAGCGTTCATGGATTCTATAAAGGTGAACCAAACTTAGATTTTGAAACAATGGAAATTATTAATAATAATTTACCAATTCCACTAGTATTACATGGTGGAACAGGTATTCCAGAAGATAAAATAGCTAAAGCAATTAGCTGTGGAATCTCAAAAATAAATATAAATACTGATTTACAAGCAGTGTGGAGTAACGCAGTAAGAAATAAGTTAGAAAATGATAAAGAAGTGTATGATCCACGTAAAGTTATTGGAAGCGGCGAAGAAGCAATGAAAACAAGAATTAAAGAACTAGTTACTCTATTCAACACTCGCTTATAAAATAGAGTGGAGGTATAATAACATGAAAATTATGGAAATCTGTGGTGCCAAGGAATTAACTGGAACCATCAGAATCAGTGGGGCAAAAAATGCAACTGTTGCTTTAATTCCAGCAGCAATTTTAACTGATGAAGAAGCAACAATATGTAATATTCCAGAAATTACAGATACAGAAGCACTATGTGATATATTGGAAGCGCTTAATGTAGATGTAAAAAGAGCAAGTGAAAGTATCATTATTAATCCGGAAAACATGCAAAATATTGAAATTGAAGAAAAATTTTCTAAAAAATTACGCGCATCATATTATTTTATGGGTGCATTATTGGGAAAATATAAAAAAGCATCAATGTACTTTCCTGGTGGATGTTCAATCGGAGCAAGACCAATTGACTTACACTTAAAAGGTTTTGAGGCCTTAGGTGCCAAAGTAACAAATGAAGGAAATAAATATATTGTTGAAGCTGAAGATTTAAAAGGAGCAAATATTTATTTAGATTTTGCATCAGTAGGAGCAACAATTAATATTATGTTAGCAGCAGTTCGTGCTAGAGGTACAACTGTTATTGATAATGCTGCAAAAGAACCAGAAATAGTAAATGTGGCAACTTTCTTAAATAATATGGGTGCAAAAATAACTGGAGCAGGAACATCAACAATCAAAATTGTTGGAGTTGACCATTTAGGTAAGTGTTTCCATGAGGTAATACCAGATAGAATTGAGGCAGGTACATATATTATTATTGGAGCATTATGTGGAAAGCCACTAAAAGTAGACAATATTATCCCAGAACACGTAGATGCCTTACTATCTAAACTAGATGAAATTGGTGTAGATATGGAAATAGGAGCTGACTACGTTGTTGTAAGTAAACCAGAAAAATACAAAGCAACATCATTAAAAACAGCTGTATACCCAGGATTTGCAACAGACTTACAACAACCATTTACAGTTTTATTAACTCAAAGTAATGGAAAATCTAAAGTAACAGAAACAATTTGGGAAAATCGTTTTATGCATATACCATATTTAAATAGTCTAGGGGCAGATATATCTGTAAAAAACCAAACAGCTACAATTATGGGACCACATAAATTAGTTGGAACAGAGGTAGTTGCAACAGACTTACGTGCAGGTGCAGCTATGGTTGCAGCAGCTTTACTAGCAGAAGGTAAAACTACAATTACTAATGTAGAACACATTTTAAGAGGTTATGAACACATTGTAGAAAAACTAACTGAAGTCGGTGCTAAAATAGAAATAAAAGAAATATAATTAATTATATTTCTTTTTTTATGGAGGTAATATGAAAATCTCTAAAAAATTAAAAGTACTGATAATACTATTTATGTGTGGAACAACCTTTTTCATATATAAATATACAAATTATAATAATATAACTTATACAGTACTAGGCGACGGCCTTTCATGTGGTATTGATTCTTATGGAAGAAAAACCTATAGTTACGGTGATTATGTAAAAGATTATCTTACTGAGAAAAATAAACTAAAAGATTATTATAAAGAATATACAAAACAAGATATGACAATAGAAATGTTGCATAATACATTATTAACAAACCAAAAAAAGGAATATAAATACACAAATAAGAACATAAAGGAAATATTAAGAGAAACAGATTACTTAACTATGTCAATTGGTATTAATGATTTATTATATTTACTCACAACTACAAACGAATTATCTGAAGCAAAAATAGATGAGATAATTAGTGAAATAGAAATAAAATTTAATAACTTAATCCAAGAAATAAGAAAAGTATACAATAGAGAAATATATATAATAGGTTATTATGATTTAAATATAAATAATAAATTATATAAAACAGCAATAAAAAAATTAAATAATATATATAAGAAAAATAATAATGTAACCTATATATCTACATATATAATATCTGAAAATAAGAATATATTTTTATCAAATTCTATGAATTATTACCCAAATTATAAAGGATATCAAGTAATAGCAAGTAAAATAATCGATAAAATATCAAAAAAACTTGAAAAATAGAAAAATCCTTGCTATACTAATAACGCATTTGAATTACTATGACTTTATTAGTCATGGCGGAAGGAGAAGATAAATATGAAAAAAGATATACATCCAGAAGTAAAAGAATGTACAGTAACTTGTGCATGTGGAGAAACTTTTACAGTTAAATCAACAAAATCAGAAATCAATGTTGAAGTTTGTTCTAAATGTCATCCTTTCTATACAGGAAAACAAAGTAGAGCATCTCGTGCAGGACGCGTAGATAAATTCAACAAAAAATACGGATTTACATCAACAAATGAAACTGCTGAATAAGCAGTTTTTTTATTAATTCCACAGTTAGTGTGGAAAAAGTTTTCAACAACTAAAAATAACAAAATATTATCCACAAAAATTGTGGAAATAATAAATGAGGTAGAAATACCTCATTTTTCTATGCTATAATTATTAAGAGGGATAGGTATGAAGGAATTTGAAGAAAAGACATTAGATGAAATAATTGCATCAGGTAGTAAAGAAGATCTTGAAAGATACTATGAATATTTAGAATCAATGAAAACAAATTCTTTCTACAGAGATATAGTTGAATCATATGAAGGGAGTTCAATCGCAGACATAACCTATAAAATAATGGAAGAAGAGCAAGCATATCGAAGTGAAATCTTTTTTCCCGGAGATATAATAATGTTCTATCCAAGAATAAAAGAACAAAGAGCAAGAAGCTATATAACATGTGATTTTTCAGCAGGAATTATTTATCCTGGAAGTATATATGTTAATTATAGGCCTATGCTTCATAATATAACTACTGGAGATACATATGTATTGCAAAGAACAATTAAAGTTGAAACAGGTTATAGCTATGATTTGCCTCGCTCTATTGTTGAACTAGAATCGCTAGATAATAAATTAAAAATAGATGATTATGATGACAATAGTGGGATACATTACTCCCATTTAAGTCAATGTCTAGGCGGAGAAATATATTTAAAAAAATTAAAAAGGAGAAAGAAACAATGAAAATAGGATTAGCAAGTGACCACAGAGGTTATAAATTAAAAGAATATTTAAAACAAATATTACCAACAAACAACTATGAAATAGTTGATTTTGGAACAGATTCTGAAGTATCAACGGATTATCCAGATTATGCATTTGCATTAGGAGAAGCAGTAGTATCAAAACAAGTTGATTTTGGAGTAGCAATATGTGGTTCGGGAATAGGAATTAGTATTGCATGTAATAAAGTCAAAGGAATAAGATGTGCAAAAGTTTCAAATAAAGAAGAAGCTCAAATAACAAGAATAGACAATAACTCAAACATAGTTGCATTTAGTGAAAAAGTATCAGAAAGTGATGCATTAGATATTGTAAAAACATTTATTACAACAGAAGCATCACCTGAGGAAAAACATATTCGTAGAGTTAATAAAATAATAGCTTATGAGGAAAATAACTAATGACAGCAAAGTTTATAATATACATAGTAGTTACAATACTTGTTGTTTGGTCATTAGAATCAGTTAATATAAATCAAATATTCAAAAAAAACAGATATTATCAAGCTAGAGTATTTTACTTTTTTCTAGCAGCATCATTAATATATTTAGTAACAAATTTTTTCTGGGATTTATTTACTTCTATAAAAATTATATAAAGAAGTATAAATTCTTTTTTTTTGCTCAAAATGATATTGAGGTGAATAAAATGAAAAAATTAAAAATTAAAAAGTATGTTTTACCAGTATTTGTAATGACAATATGTCTAATTACAGTATTTGTAACAGCAGTAACATCAAATTTAAAAAAGGAAACAAAGGATTTATTACACTTAAACTATGTTTCAAACACAATAATTTCTAAAGAACAAGCAGTAATTAATACTACAACCAAATTAATTAGTCCATATACAGATCAAACGGTTAAAATTGGAAAAAGTTATTATGATTATAAAGGAAATCAAGAAGAACAAGAAAATTCTATCATTTATCACGAAAATACATATATTCAAAACTCTGGAGTTGATTTCATACATGAAAATCAATTTGATGTAATTTCTGTATTAGATGGAACAGTAATTAATGTAAGAGAAGATGAACTTTTAGGAAAAATTGTTGAAATACAACATAATAATGATTATATATCTGTATATCAAAGTTTAAGCGAAATAAAAGTAAAAAAAGGTGACACAATTTCACAAGGTCATATCATTGGAAAAAGTGGAGTAAATACACTTGATAAAAGTTTAGGTAATCATCTACATTTTGAACTATATATTGGTGGACAAATAGTAAATCCAATAAATTATTTAAATAAAGAAGTTCAATCAAAAGTAGAATAAATATAAAGGATGTGAAATGATGTTATCAACAGATATTGGAATAGACTTAGGAACATCAAACACCTTAATATATGAACGAAAAAAGGGTATAGTTCTAAATGAACCAAGTATTATAGCAATAGACAAAAGAAGTAATAAAGTTATTGATACAGGAAATAATGCATATAAGATACTAGGAAAAGAACCTAAAAATATTAAAATAATTTATCCATTACAAAATGGTACTATTATAGACATAGATGCATTAGAATTAATGATTAATGAATTTATCAAAAAAATAAAAACAAATAATATGTTTATTAAACCTAGAGTACTAATTAGTTTATCAGCAGATTTAACATCATTAGAAAAAGATGTTATAAAAGAAATAATCCTAAAATTAGGAGCTAGAAAAGTATATGTTGAACCGTCTATAAAAACTGCTGCAATAGGAATCGGGATGAATATATCAGAACCAATTGCAAATATGATAGTAGATATAGGTGGAACAACTACAGATATAGGTGTTTTATCATTAAATGATATTGTAAAATATAGTTATGTAAAAATTGGTGGAAAAACATTTGATGAAGACATCATAAAATACATAAGAGAAAAGTATAAAGTACTAATAGGTGAATCAACAGCAGAAACTTTAAAAATAAATCATTTAAATGTATATAAAGAAGATAATCATACAGTAGAAATTAAAGGCAAAGACCTAATTTCTGGTTTACCAACGACAATATCTTTAGAAAAAAATGAATTAAAATATGCAATAAAAGAAAACTTAAATAAAATTATTAAAGAAATTATTCACATTCTAGAACAAACTCCACCAGAATTATCCGCAGATATTGTGGAAAAAGGAATTGTAATAACTGGAGGATGTGCAAAAATGAAAGGATTACTAGAGTTAATAAATAAAAAGACTAATGTACCAATATTTATTGCTGAATATCCATTAATATCTGTAATAGAAGGCAGTGGAAAACTAATAAACGAACTAAAGTTAATTGATGAAGACCAATAAAAGGTCTTTTTATTTGCTATTTAAGGCTTATATGAGATATAATCTTTATAAGAAAGAAGTTGAAATAAATGAAAATGCAAATACTCGATGCATGCAAAATAGTGTTAGTAACATTTATATGCTCAGCATTAATAATGGAAGTAATGAAAAAAATAGCAGCTCATATAGGAGCTATGGACATACCAAGGTCGGATGAAGGAAATAGACATATCCATAAAAAAGCAACACCTAAATTAGGGGCAGTTGGAATATTCCTAGCCTTTTTAATTGGATATATGCTATTTGGAGAACAAAGTGTAAGAATGAATTCAATTCTTATTGGTAGTTTTATAATGATACTAACAGGTATCATTGATGATATAAAACCAATTAAAGCATCCCATAAGATGTTAGGACATCTAATAGCTGCCTCAGTTATAGTTTTCTACGGAGGAATATTGTTAGACCAAATTAGTGCATTTGGATATACATTAAATTTTGGACTATTTGCATATCCAATAACAATATTATTTATAGTAGCTTGTACAAATATAATTAATTTAATTGATGGCCTAGATGGCTTAAGTAGTGGAATATGTAGTATTTTTTACATAACAATAGCAATTATAGCCTTCTATCAAGGAAGATATGGAAGTCTAGTAATGATGTTAAGTTTAATAATGCTTGGCTCAACACTAGGATTCTTGTTGCACAATTTCAATCCAGCAAAAATATTTGCAGGTGACTGTGCAACATTTATGGGATTTATTATTTCAGTAATAACATTACTAGAATTTAAAGGACCAGCATTAATATCATTCTTTATTCCAATATCAATATTAGGAATACCAATATTAGATACACTATTTGCAATAATAAGAAGATTATTAAAAGGACAACCTCCTTTTCAAGCCGATAAAGAACATTTACATCATCAATTATTAGGAATGAACTTTTCTCAAAGAACAACAGTACTAATAATCTATGGAATTAACTTGTTATTTGCGGCAGCATCTATATTCTATACAATAAAAGATCCAACAAAGGGAATTATAATTTACATAGTAATATTTATGCTAGTTGTTTGGTTTGTATTTCACACATCAATCATTTCTGATAAGAGTGAAAATTTTAGAAAAACACTTAAAAAGAAATTACATTTAAACCCAGATAAACCAATTGTAAACAGCTTATTTACAAAAGATAATAAAAAGCAAAAATCAAATAGAAAAAAGAACGTAAAACACTAAAACGTTCTTTTATTTTTGTCTTAAAAGATATAAAATAGAAAGTGCAATAATAAAAAAACAGAAAGAAGCGGTGAGTAAAATGATTAAATTTGTAATATGTGAGGATGAGAAAGTTCTTGCATCAGAATATAAAAATGAAATTGATAAATTTATGATGAGATATGACCACGAATATAACTTTAGTATATTTAACGGATATAATAAGGAGTTTGAAGAAGTCGTAAAAGATGACAAAGATTTTAAAATATATTTATTAGATATAAAAGCAAATGAAGGATCGGGGTTAGATGCAGCTAGAATGATAAGAGAAGAATATAATGATTGGACATCTCTTATCATAATAATTACATCATATAATGAATATAAATATGATGCCTTTGGTAAAAGATTAATGTTAGTAGATTTCATAAATAAATTAGATAAATATAAAGAAAGACTACAAGAAACTTTAGGTGTATGTATGAAACTATTTGATAATAGACCAAAAGCATTAAAGTTTGTCTATAAAAATATTGTTAATAATATTGATTACAGAGATATAGTTTTTATTGATAAAGAACAAGATAGCAAAAGATGTATAATTCATACAAAGCATAAAGAAAAAATACCATATCAAGGCACAATAAATAATCTTATGGAAATATTAGATGAAAGATTTGTAAAGATATCAAGAAGCGCTATCATAAATACTGATCATATTGATAAATATGATATTATAAAAAATCAAATAGAATTTAAAAATGGGGAAATAACTTGTGATATATCAAAAGATAAGAAAAGAGGTATCATAGAAAATGTTACAGGTGTTAACTAAATTTATATGCTTCTTGATAATG
>JAGARQ010000017.1 GCA_017622175.1 Bacilli bacterium
AAGATAGAAACTAACTATGGAACATATGATACTCCAATGTTTATGCCAGTAGGAACAAGAGCAACAGTTAAAGGTTTAGCTCCAGAAGAATTAAAAGCAGCAAACAGTGGGATTATTCTTTCAAATACATATCACTTATGGCTAAGACCTGGTGCTGACATCGTTGAAAAATGTGGTGGTTTACACAAATTTATGAACTGGGATGGACCAATCCTTACAGATAGTGGTGGTTTCCAAGTGTTCTCACTTGCTAAAAACAAAGAAAAAGATATTACTGAAGAAGGCGTTCATTTTAAAAGCCATATTGATGGATCAAAATTATTTTTAACTCCAGAAAAATCAATAGAAATTCAAAATAAATTAGATAGTGACATAGCTATGTCATTTGATGAATGTCCACCATTCCCAGTAACATATGAATATATGAAAAAGTCAGTAGATAGAACATTACGTTGGGCAGCCCGTGGTAAAGCAGTTCATAAAAATCCAAACCAAGCATTATTTGGGATTGTTCAAGGTGGAGAGTTTGAAGATTTAAGAGAATATAGCTGTAAAAAAACAGTTGAAATGGATTTTGATGGATATTCAATTGGTGGAACATCAGTAGGTGAAGATAAACCAACAATGTATAAAATGATCGATTACGGAATCAAATATTTACCAGAGGATAAAGTAAGATATTTAATGGGAGTAGGAGATCCAATTGATATTATTGAAGGAGTAATTCGTGGAATAGATATATTTGATTGTGTTTTACCAACAAGAATTGCTCGTCATGGACAAGCTTTCACTAGAACAGGCAAAATTAACTTTAATAACGCAAAATATAAAGAAGATTTATCTCCACTAGAAGAAGGCTGCGATTGTTATACCTGTAAAAACTACTCAAAAGCCTACATTCGTCACTTAATATCAACAGACGAAATGTTAGGTGGAAGACTTATCTCAATTCATAATATTCGTTTCTTAATAAAACTAACAGAAGAAATAAGAGAAGCAATCAAAGAAAACAGATTATTAGAATATAGAGATGAATTTATAAAGAAATATGAATCAACAAAAAAAGAGCAATAATTTGCTCTTTTTAAATGTAAAAAATTGGCTTATTAGAATTATTATTTTCAACTACAGTATTATCTCTAAAAACATCATCAGATGGACTTTTAATTACATCTGCAATTCTAAACATAGTTCTAGCATTATTAATAATTGGTTTAACTTGATAAACAATAGGAATTGCTTGATTTATAATCCCTAATGTTTTTTGTGTACCATCTAAAATACCTGTCCAATTTACATTTTTAAGTGCATTCAATCTTCCTAAAAAACCAGGCTTCATCATTTGATTAGGGAACATATTCCACCTCTAATATAAATATATGTAAAAAAAATAAAAAAGTTAATTTATCATTCCAAAAAAAAAATAACTGTGATACAATAAAATAGAATAATAAGAGGAGGCTAGACATATGAAGTATATCTTGATGCCATTTATAGCAATTTATCATGTTGTTAGTGCAGTAATGTCAGTCCCTGGAAAACTGCTTCAAAAAATTGAAGATAAAGCATTTGAAGCAAAAGATAAAAAGCAAAAACAAAAAGAAATGAAAGAATTAGAAGCATTAAACTCAACTAATTCTCAAGTAGCAGAAACAAACGTATCACAAACAGCACCTGTTGCAGTAGCTGAAACATCTACAGCAGCATCTCAACAAGCAGAACACGCAGAAACAGTCGAGGGAGAAGCTAAGTTAAGTGATATGTCATCTGAAGCTGAATCTAACGAGAAAAAAGCTCGTCCAATGAAATCATTCCGTTATGTAGTTATGAATTCATTTGGTAAAAAAGAAACAGGAACGTTTGACGCTGAAGAAGAAAATGACGTAAGAGCATTCTTATTATCTCAAGATTATGAAATATTAGAAGTAAAAGAACGAAGTAAATACGATATTGATATCAATATTGGAAACAAGATTAGTGCAGAAGATTTATCTTTCTCATTAACTCAATTATCTACATATATTAAATCTGGTATTCCATTAGTTGATGGTGTAAAGATTCTTGCTAAACAAACAAGAAAAGCAAACTTAAAGAAAAGTTTTAACCAACTAGTATATGAATTATTACGAGGAGAAAGTTTCTCGAACGCCATGATGACTCAAGGAGAAACATATCCTAAGTTATTAATCAACATGGTAAAGACAGCTGAAATGACAGGTGACTTACCATCAATACTAGATGATATGTCTGAATACTATACATCAATGGAGCGTACAAGAAAGCAAATGAAGTCAGCTATGACTTATCCAATTGTCGTATTAACAATTGCCTTTGCCGTATTAATATTTATGTTAGTATATCTAGTTCCACAATTCTCTGGAATGTATGCTGATAATGATGCAACAATGCCGGCATTAACTTTAGCTATTCTAGATATAAGTGAATTTATTCAAACAAACTGGTTAATTCTACTATTATGTTTAGTAGCAGTAATTGCAATATTTATGTATTTATTTAAACATGTTATCAGTTTTAAAACGGCAGTTCAAACTGCATTAATGCATTTCCCAGTAGTAAAAGATATTATTATCTATAATGAAATTGCAAACTTCACAAAAACTTTTGCATCTCTAATTAACCACGGAGTATTCATTACAGATAGTATGGAAATCTTATCAAAAATTACTGACAATGAAATTTATAAAAAAATTATTAATAAAACTCTTGTTAACCTGGGAAAAGGAGATACAATCTCCATGGCCTTCAAAGGTGAATGGGCCATACCAATTGTTGCCTATGAAATGTTAGTCACAGGAGAAACAACTGGTCAATTAGGTACTATGATGGAAAAGGTTGCAGATCACTTCCAAAACTTACACAAAGGTGTAATTGATCAAATGAAGAGTTTAGTAGAACCAGTACTTATCTGTTTCTTAGCAGTAGTAGTTGGAGTTATCCTAATCTCTATCATTCAACCAATGTTTGGTATTTACCAATCAGTACAATAAAAAAGAAGTAATAAGGAGGATAATTATGAATATATTATATTTAATTATCTTTTTTATTTTTGGAACACTAATGGGATCATTTCTTACAGTCATTGGTCTTCGTCTTCCAAAAAAAGAAAATTTCACAACAACTCATTCCCACTGCGATAGCTGTGGTCATGTCTTAACAATGATTGAAATGATCCCAATTGTATCTTATATATTCCAAAAAGGTCGTTGTCGTCATTGTGGTCAAAAAGTAGATATATTATCAACCTATGTTGAACTATTTACTGGAGCATTATTCGCAGTTGCTTTTTATGCTTTTGGCTTTTCATATGAATTACTAATTGCCTTAGGAATTGTTTCCTTACTAATGATCGTAGTTGTAAGTGATATAACATATTTAATTATTCCAGATGAAGCCTTAGTTTTCTTCTCTGTGTATTTTATAATAATTCAAATTTTAAATTTAGGATTACTTGGAGCAGGAAAACAAATCTTATCAGGATTATTCCTGTTTGGAGTAATGTATTTAATTATGATAATAGGAAATAAAACCCTAAAAAAAGAAAGCCTTGGTGGAGGAGACATTAAAATGATGTTTGTTTTTGGACTTATTCTTGATCCACTACTTGGAACATTAGCAATCTTCATTGGAAGTCTAATTGCCTTACCAACATCATTAATATTATTAAAAAAACAAAAAGAAAGAGTAATTCCTTTTGGACCATTTTTATTACTAGCATTAACATTTATATACTATGCTCAAATAACAACACCAATGGTCTTAGAATTTTTAAGAGTTTCATAACAAAAAGAAAGTAAAACCTTTCTTTTTTTTTCTAATTATTGTACTATATAAGCAGGTGGTGAGTCTTATGAGAAATATATCTATTTTACCAGCAGATACATATTCAGTAATAAATAAAACAGTTATTAATGATACTGATAAAAAAATTGTATCTATGCTTTATCAACCAATCATAGGATTCGCAGCAGTATCTTTATATTTCACATTACTTGATGATTTAGATAAATCAGAACTTATGAGCGAAGATCAAACTCATCATCATTTGATGGCTACAATGCAATTAAAATTAGAAGATATTGTAATAGCAAGAGAAAAACTTGAAGGAGTAGGTTTAATGAAAACCTATCTAAAAAAAGGTTCAATAAATAATTATGTTTATGCAGTATACTCACCAATATCTGCCAATGATTTTTTTAATCATCCAATATTAAATGTTGTACTATACAATAATTTAGGAAAAAAAGAATACGAAAAACTTCTAAATTACTACAAGATTCCACGTTTAAATTTAAAAGACTATGAAGATATTACCTGTAATTTTGATGATGTGTTCACATCAGTTAGAGGAAATGCTCTTGAAATGAATGAAGATATCACAAAACGTGATTCTAATAACATTGAAATAAATAAAGGAATAGATTTTAATTTATTATTATCATCAATTCCAGATAACAACTTAACAGAAAAAACATTTAATAAAGAAACAAGAGAATTAATTAATGCCTTAAGTTTTGCTTATAATCTATCAACATTAGATATGCAAAACTTAGTAAGAGATTCAATAAATGAAAAAGGCTTAATTGATAAAACATTATTAAGAAAAAGTTGCAGAGATTATTATCAATTTGATAATAATGGAAATCTACCAACACTAATTTATAATAAACAGCCAGACTACTTGAAAAAACCAACTGGTGATACTTCTAAGTGGGCAAGAATGGTCTATGCTTTTGAAAATCTAAATCCATATCAATTCTTAAAAGCTAAATATAAAGGAGCAGAACCCACTGACAGAGATAAAAGACTAATAGAAAGTCTTTTAGTAGATCAAAAACTAAATCCTGGGGTAGTTAATGTTTTAATTGCTTATGTATTAAAAATTAATAATGAACAATTAAAGAAAAGTTATGTAGAAACAATTGCTGGTCAATGGAAAAGACTTAATATAGAAACAGTAGAAGAAGCAATGAAAATTACAGAAAAAGAACACAAAAAACTAAAAAAAGCTATAGCTGAAAAATCAACTAAATCCCAAACAACATCTAAGAAGATTAAAGAAAACACATCAGTTCCAGCCTGGTTTAATCAAGAAAAAGAAACAGAAACACCTACAGAAACTGATCGTGAAGCCTTTGACGAACTAGATAAGATATTACAAGAACTTGTCTAAAAAACTTATTTATGTTATACTAACACCTGCTTGTGTCAAGGAAAATTAAATAAGTTATTTTACCTTGAAAAGACTATTAACTTTATGTTATCATTATAGAGTAGAAAATAGCATACAATAAACAAGTAAAGGAAGTAACAAATGAATAAATATAAAGATAGTGAGTTTCATAGAATAGTTAAACCACTTTTAGATAACTGTCCATTTGAAACAACAAAAGAAGAAAAACATCATGGTATAACAAGATATGACCATTCTATGAGAGTAGCTTACTTTTCATATAAAGTAACGAAATTATTACATTTAGATTATAAAGAAACCACAGAAGCAGCATTATTACATGATTTCTTCACAGACGAAGTAAAAGAAAAAAATGGATTAGCAAGATTAAGACAACATCCAACATGTGCTGTAGAAAATGCCAAAAAATATTTTGAATTAAGTGATAAACAAGAAGATATAATTAAAACACATATGTTCCCAGTAACATTTACTCCGCCAAAATATTTAGAAAGTTGGATAGTTGATTTAGTAGATGATGCAGCATCAATTTATGAACGAGCAACAACTATGAAAGACTCAATTAAAACAGCAGCATCATTCATATTTGTTTTTATAATTAACTATATCAAAATGCATTAAAAGGAGCAAATACATTGCTTCTTTTTTAAAATAATAGAAAGGATTGAGATTATGAAAAAAACATTCATATTTGGACATAAAAAACCGGATACAGATTCAGTAATGTCAGCAATTGCCTTATCTCATTTAAAAAATGCTTTAGGTGAAAATACAGAACCAAGAATATTAGGTGCAATAAACAAAGAAACAACATATGCCCTAAAATATTTTAATTTAAAAATGCCAGAGTATTTAAATGATGTAAAATTACAATTAAAAGATGTTAACTTTCATAAAGGGTTTTTAATAAAAGAAACAGACTCTATTTATAACGGATATCAATACATGTTAAGAGAAGGTCTTACTGGTTTACCAGTGGTTAAAGAAAATGGTGAATTCAAAGGATTGATTACCATCAAGGACTTATCTCATACTATGATTAATGAAAATGTTGATGACTTATATACGTCATATGATAATTTATTAGAGGTTTTAAAAGCAGAGCCAATTTTACGCTTTAATGATGAAATAGTAGGTAAAACACTAGTAGCTTCATATCGTAGTACTACATTTATGGAAAATGTTAAATTAGAAAAGAATATGATTTTAATAGTAGGAGATAGACATAGTATTATTGAATATGCAGTTGAATCAGGAATTAAATTATTAATTATCTCATCTGATTCAGAAATTAAAGAAAAACATATTGAAATTGCTAAACAAAATAAAGTAAACATTATGCGTACAGCCTATGATACTTATCATATAGCCAAATTACTTACACTAACAAACTACATAAAAACAATGATTAGAAGTTATAATCCTACAAAATTTGAAAATACAGAATTTGTAGATAGTGTAATTGAAATAAATAATAAGTTAAAACATACTAATTATCCAATTGTAGATAAGAGAAATAAATGTTTAGGATTACTTAGAATAACAGATTTAAATGAAAAAAATCCTAAAAAGGTCATCTTAGTAGATCATAATGAAAAACTTCAAAGTGTTGAAGGGCTAGATGAAGCAGAAATCTTAGAAATTATTGATCACCATAACTTAGGAAGTATTACAACAAATACTCCAATTAACTTTAGAAATATGGCAGTTGGTTCGACTTGTACAATTATTTATACATTATATAAAGAAAGAGAAGTGCCAATTCCAAAAAGCATTGCCGGAGCATTATTATCAGGTATTATTTCTGATACACTTATATTAAAAAGTCCAACAGCAACATCAAAAGACATTGCTGCTGTCCAAGAATTAGCAAATATTGCTGAAGTAAACTACATTGATTACGGAATGGCAATGTTAAAAGCAGGAACATCATTAGAGGGAATGAGTAAAGCTGATGTTTTATATAATGACTTCAAATTATATACAGTAAACGGCAGAACTTTTGCAGTAGGTCAATTCTTTACTATGAACTTTGATGAAATAGAAAGAGAAATAGAAGACTACATTCATGTACTTGATGACGTGGCTGAAGCAAATAATTATTCATTAGTAACACTATTTGTAACAGATATTATCAATAACGGTAGTTATGTCATCTATAATACAAAAGGTCAAGAAATAGTATCTCTTGCCTATGAAAAAGAAAATATAAAACAAGGACAATTTATTAGAAACTGTGTATCACGTAAAAAACACGTTGTTCCAATGATTATGGAAGTTCTAGAAAACTAAGGAGGAAACATGAAAGATAAATTATTTTTAATATTAAAAGGTTTTTTATTAGGAATAGCTAATATTATTCCAGGAGTAAGTGGAGGAACACTTGCTTTAACACTTGGTATCTATCAAGATTTAATTGGTGCAATTAGTCACTTCTTTAAAAATTTAAAGAAAAACTTAGCATTCTTAATTCCACTTGGAATTGGAATGCTAGCAGCAGTACTTTTAGGAAGTAAAGTAATTACATATTGTTTAGACAAATTTACTTTACCAACAACATTATTCTTCATAGGTCTAATAGTAGGAGGAATTCCACTATTAACTAAAAAATTAAAAGGTAGAAAAGTAAAACCATTTAATTTAGCAGTATTTTTACTTACATTTAGTATTGTAATGATAATGACATTCTTAAATGCAGGAAATAATGCAGTTGATTTAACAAACATGTCAGTTATAAAGTTCCTAATTTTAATTGTTATTGGAATGGTTGCAGCAGCAACAATGGTAATTCCAGGAGTAAGTGGTTCATTTGTATTAATGTTATTAGGATATTACATACCAGTAGTTGGAACAGTTGGAAACCTAACAAATTTCAGTGAATTAGGACATAACTTATTAATATTAGCTCCATTTGGAATAGGGATTGCAATTGGTATTGTAGGTATTGCTAAACTTATTGAATTCTTACTTAAGAAATATGAAATACCAACATACTATGGAATTATTGGATTTGTTACATCAAGTGTAATTGGATTAGGTATTGGATTAATTGGTGTAGAAACATCAACATTACAAGTGCTTGCGGGATTAGTATTATTTATTTTAGCATTTGTAATAGGTTATAAGTTAGGAGATGAGTAGATGGATTTTCTATCAATAATTATATTAGGTATTGTCCAAGGTATTGCAGAATTCCTTCCAATCTCATCATCAGCTCACTTAATTATATTTAGAGATATCTTTGGCATTGGAGCATCAATGCCAAAAGATATGGCTTTATCATTTGATATAGCTCTTCACTTTGGTACATTACTAGCAATCGGTTTATACTTCTTTAAAGATTTTATAAACATGATTGCTAAAGGGTTTACCCGTGGTGTAAAAGATGATCAAGGAAAAATTCTTTGGTATCTAGTAGCTGCAACAATTCCAGCAGCCATCGCCGGATTATTATTCGAAGATATAATTGAAGATTTAATTAGGGGAAACTTCTATGTAATAGCAGCAGCATTAGCTATCATGGGAATCTTAATATATCTTGCAGATAAACTATGTAAAAACAAAAGAGAAATTAAAGATATGACTTTAAAAGATGCTTTAATTATTGGATGTTCACAAGTACTTGCATTAATACCAGGATTCTCTCGTAGTGGAACAACAATAGCCGCAGCAAGAGCATTAGGTATTGAAAGAGAAAATGCTGCAAAGTTTTCATTCTTCTTATCAGCACCAGTTGTCTGTGGAGCGGTAGTACTAGAACTTTTAGATAAAGCAACTTGGGCTATAATTATGGCAGAGCCAATGACATTTATCTTAGGAATTATTATTTCATTTATAATTGGATTAATCTGTATTAAATATTTATTAAAATACTTACAAAAACATAATTTTAAAATCTTTATGATTTATAGAATTGCAATAGCAATCGTTGTACTATTATGTACAATATTTTAGGAGGGTATATGGATAGCGTAAAATTAGGATTACTAACAACACTTCTTCTTGGAGTATTTATCATAATCGGAGCATTAATTGCTTTACTAATAAAGAAAAAAGATAAGGTAGTAGATTTCTCATTAGGTTTAGCATTTTCAATAATCGTTATGCTAATACTAACACACATGTTACCAGAGACAATAGAATCCCTTGGTTTAAAAAATATTTACTTATTTATAATTTTTGTAGTAATAGGATACATGATATTAAAATTACTAGATAATTTTGTACCAGATCATGATGATGACGGTAAAGGTATGGATCACCACGAATTAAGAGAAAACTTAATTCATATCGGTGTTATTACATCTATTGCCTTAGTACTTCATAATATCATTGAAGGAATGGCTGTATATTCAACTGTTTTATCTGATGCTAAATTAGGTCTAGCTGTTACAACAGGAATAGGTTTTCATAATATTCCTTTAGGAATGGTAATAGCTGGAACATTCTATCAAAGTAATGAAAACATCTATAAATCAATCTTAAGTATTTTATTCGTATCATTATCAACATTCTTTGGAGGATTAATAATGTTTTTCCTAGGAATATCTGAAATATCTCCAATCGTATCAGGAATATTACTATCAGTAACTCTAGGAATGCTAGTATTTATATCAATTACAGAATTACTTCCAAGAATAAAAAATACAAAAAATAAAAAAGTAACTGCAATAGGAATTGTTGTAGGAATAATCATTCAATTAATTGCCTTATTTATCTAGGCAATTTTTTATTTTACAAAATAAAAAAAGATTGATAAAATAAACATATAATAGGTGATTATATGGAGCATAATAGAAAACAAAAATTATTAATGATTATTGCGCTAGTAGTAGGAATTGCATCCCTATCTGTAGGTTTTGCAGCGTTCTCAGTAAGTTTAAATATCTCTTCAAGTGCAAGTGTAAGCCCTAGTTCTGATACATTTAGTGTTAAATTTTCAACTAGTCAAAATAGTTTAGTTGTTGGTGCAGTAACACCATCAAGTAAAACAACAGGTATCGCAACAACAGATGGAGTAATTGATAATGGAACTAATCCAACAATTAAAAATTTATCCGCAACATTTACTAGTCCTGGACAATATGTAGAATATACTATTTATGCTAGAAATGAAGGAGAATACACAGCTTATTTAAATAATATTAATTTCTTGGGAGATAAAACTTGTACAGGAGAAACAGGAACAACAACTTCATTAGTTACAAGTGCATGTGAATCAATTAATATCTCCGCAACAATAGGAAATACAACATATACAGAAACAACACCTATAGAAGGACATACTTTAGCAAAAGGTGTAGGAGAACAAATCAAAATAAGACTTGAGTATTCATCAAGTGGTACAGCAGTAGATGGTGCATTCTCAATTGAATTTCCAAATGTAGCATTAGTTTACTCAACATTAGATGATTCAAGTATTCAACCAACAGTAACAAAAGTAGTAAACTTAGTTAGTGGAAACTTAAATGATCCAGGAAGTATAGTATCCATTGGAGATGAACAATTCTATGTATTTGGTCAAGAAGATGGAAATGTCAAATTACTTTCAATGTATAACTTACATGTAGGAAATCAGTATGATGATGATAATGGACCTATTGCATTAAGCAATCCAACAGGAATACAAAACAGCAAAGCTATTGGTTATTTTGATGGATATTCTCCAGAAAATCCAATTATAGGAGCAACAGCATTTTCATCAGATAGTCAAAAAGGTACAAATTATAGCGATTATAACGGAAGTATAGTAGAAGGATATGTAAATAACTATGCATCATATTTAGAAGGCTTAGGAGCAAATATAGAAGAAGCAAGACTAATAACAAAAGAAGAATTAGAAGCGTTAGGGTGTGCCAGTTCTAATATAACATGTAGTGGAGCTCCAGAATTTGTATACAAAACATCATATTGGTCGGGGTCGGCCTTTGATACTAACTATGTATGGAATGTAGGTAGTTATGCTATCTTTGGCGCCGACTCCTATAGCGGTGTTAACGCTTTCGGCGTGCGTCCAGTTATAGAAATCTCAGTATCTGAATTCTAGAAATCTATGATTTCGTTATGGGTACAATTTGTGGAACAAATTAGTACCCAGCTAAACCAGCCGAAAGCTTACTTGTAATAAAAAACATAATTGATAATATAAAAAATAATACAAATAATTATTATTTGTTGATAGAGGGGATAAATATGAAAAAAATAAAACCTAATTTAATGGGTATACTACTAATAGTATTTGGAGTAATTGTTATAGTACTAGGAATATTATTCTTCGCAGTAGATCCAAATAGAAATGAAATGCCTAAAATAGAAAATATAATAAATACTTATTAAGATATCATTATGATATCTTTTTTAGTGTAAAGTAGAATAAAAACAACGTGATAAATACTAAATATTATGATACGATAGTATTGTATATAATAGGAGGACATATGAGAATAAAAGAGAATATAGATGTAAATATATTCAGGGGTTATGATATTAGAGGAATAGTACCAGAAGAATTAGATATGGATACTGCATATACTATTGGACTTGGATTTGGTACATATATTAAAAATCTAGGAAAAACTACTTGCGTAGTTGGATATGATAATAGATTAAGTAGTCCAGAACTAAGTAGTGCTTTAATGACAGGAATTAAACAAACTGGTATTAATATAATATCCCTAGGCTTAGTAACAACTCCAATGTATTATTATGCTTGTATTAAATTAAACGTATATAGTGGTGTAATGGTAACTGCATCACATAATCCAAAAGATGATAATGGATTTAAATTTGCCTTCGATGAAAAAGGGAACTGTAAAGGACAAGAAATCCAAGATTTCCTAAAATTCATTCAAAAAGGTGAATTTGCTAAAGGTGATGGAGTAATTAAAAGATATGATATTAGACCAGACTATCTAGAATTATTTAAAAATAGTTTAAGCTTTGGTAATAAAAAAGTAAAAGCAGTAATTGATTCAGGTAATGGAACAACATCAATTATAGCTAAAGAACTATATGAAATGTTCCCAATTGAATTAATATCAATTAATGACGAAAGTGATGGAACATTCCCAAATCACCATCCGGATCCATGCGTTGAAAAGAACTTAGAAATGTTAAAGAAAAAAGTTTTAGAAACAAATGCTGATGTCGGATTAGGTTTTGATGGTGATGGAGACAGAATGGGATTAATTTCAAAAACAGGAGAGTTTATCCCAACTGATTACTATATGGTAATGATTGTAAGAGATCTTATAGATAAAGTAGACAATAAAAAATTCTTATGTGATGTTAAATGTTCCAAAACACTAAGTGATGAAATTGAAAAACTAGGTGGAGAAACAATTACATACCGTACAGGAAACTCATATACAAAAGCGGCTGTACGTGAATATGATTTACCATTTGGTGGAGAATTATCAGGACACGTATACTTTAGAGATCGTTTCCCAGGATTTGATTCAGGTTTATATGCAGGACTTCGTCTATTAGAATTATTATCTAGAACAGACAAATCAATAGATGAACTACTTGAAGGAATCACAAAATATCATTCGACTGATGAATTAAAATTCAAAAGTGATGATGATTATAAATTCGATATAGTAAATAAAATAGAAGAATATGCTAAAGAAAAAAATTATAAGTATTTAAATATTGATGGAGTAAAAGTTTTATTTGATGATGGATGGGCACTAGTTAGAGCCTCAAACACAGGACCAAATATTACAGCAAGATTTGAAGCTAAAACAGAAGACCGTTTAGAAGAAATCCAAAATGAATTTGTCTCATTAATAGAAAAATACAATAAAGACTTAGCAAATTAAAAATATAAATTTAATATCTTGCACTAAATAAAAAACTATGTTATATTGGTTAGGACGTTTTCTTGAAAAAATTATACATAACAACAAGTCCTGCATGATATATATGTAGTTTTTTTGCTTGCTTAGTTTCGAATGAAAAATAAGGAGGTAAATATGGCAATCAGTGAAGCAGAATTTCAAAAAGAAAAAAAGATATTAAAGAAAGTTCAAAAATTATTAGGAGAGACCTTATCTAACTTAGGTGATGATGTATATCAAGATGAAGAGAACCTACTAGAATTCAAAAAAATGATGTGGGAAAACTCAACAAGTTTTGACGAAGCAGAAATGCGTCAAGTAATGGCTGCAACATCAATGGAAGCGGAGAAGGCTCTACAAAAACAAAGACGCTTTAAAAAATTATGTCAGATAAAAAACAAACCTTACTTTGCATCCATAGTATTTAAAGATGATGAAAATGGAAAAATATATAATATTTATATTTCTCTAACATACTTAAAAGATGAAAACTTAAATAACATTTTATATGACTGGCGTAGTCCAATCTGTAGTTTGTTTTATGACTACGAAACAGGACCATGCGAATATAAGGCACCAGGTGGTATCTATACAGGTGAATTAAAAAGAAAAAGACAATATAAAATAGAAAACAATCAATTGGTTGGAGTCTTTGATAACTCTTTAAATATTGATGATGAAGTTCTACAAGAAGTTCTTGCAACAGAATCAAGTGAAAAGATGAAAAACGTAGTTAATACCATTCAACAAGAACAAAATAAAGTAATTCGTAACTTAGAAGATAATAACTTAATAGTTCAAGGAATTGCTGGTTCAGGTAAAACAACAGTTGCTCTACATAGAATAGCCTTTCTTTTATACCAATTAGAAAGACTTTCTAGCAATAACATACTTATCTTTTCACCAAACAATGTTTTCACAGAATATATTTCAGATGTTTTACCATCACTTGGAGAAGCAAATACCCTACAAACAACCTTTGCTGATTACATGTCTGCCTTCATAAAAGAATATAAAGACGTTGAAACATTCACAGACTTCGTTTCAAGATATTATACATACCAAGAAACATACCCAGAACTTGTAAAATATAAACAGAGTGATGAAATAATAGAACACTTAGATGCTTACCTAAAAGATTATATAAATAATTGTAAATACATAAATTCATTTACTGAAAACGAAATAAACTTCGTTGATAAAGATGAAATAAACGAAATGTTACATTATAAATATGATCGACTACCACTATTTGAAAGAACAGAAGAAATAGCTAAAAAATTATCATCTAACTTTTATAAAGGTAGTGGTAAGAAAAATAAAACATTTGGTAAACTACTAAGAGAAAATTCAAACTTTGTAAAGGACTACAAAGAAATTTATAAAAACTTCTGGAAAAGTGAATTTACAGAAATGAAGTTACCAGATACCATAATTAACAGTTTCGTAAATAAAGATGTAATCAATTATGAAGATGCCTTATTATTTGCTTATATCAAAGGTACTCTTGAAGGATTTATTTATGAAGCAAATATTAAACAAGTAATTATCGATGAAGCACAAGACTATAATAGACTTCAATATATAATTATTTCAAAAATCTTCCAAAAAGCAGACTTTACAATTCTTGGAGACATCAATCAAAATATAAATCCATATTATGCCTATAAATCTCTAGAAGATTTAAAAGATTTATTTAAAGGAGAAACAAAATATCTTGAACTTTTAAAAACATATCGTTCATCTCCAGAAATAATTGCTTATACAAATAAAATATTAAATTTAAAACATGTAAATGCAATTAGAAGAGATAATAATAAACCAGTAGTCATAAGAAAAGGAGTTAAAGATTTAAAAACTTCACTTCTAAATGATATAAAAACACTTCAAGAAGAATACAAATCTACAGCTATTATTACAAAAGATAATGTTGAAGCAGAAAAAATTTATAACATGCTAAAAGATGAATTAAATATTTCATTAGTAGAAGCAACCTCTAAAAAATTCCATAAAGAATTAATAATTATTCCAGCATATACTGCTAAAGGTTTAGAATTTGATAGTGTAATAATCTACAATGATCGTAATAATTCATATAAAGCAAATGAAAAAAATCTATTATATGTTGCTTGTACAAGATGTCAACATGAATTATATATCTACAATTAAAAGAAAGAGTATCTCTTTCTTTTTTATTTAGAAAAAGCTTTTTTAACCTTATAAATATCATAAATAGTAACAAGTAATACATTTATACTAATTGCAAAAATTAAGCCCCAAATACCTATTTTTAATAGTGAAAAAGCAACTAATAAAATAGATCTAGTAATAGAACCAATAATATTAGCAATCATTACATCACTACTTTTACCAATAGCATCTAAACAACTAGATAAAGGTGCTTGTAAATACTGAAGTAAACAAATAGGAGCAAGAAACTTCATATAATTAATACCTTCATTAGTATGATAAATTAACTTTAAAAAAATACTAGGAAAAACAGTAAATAAACAAGTAAAAAATAAACCAATACTAATAGATAAACAAATACCTAATTTTAATTTTCTTTTAGCAGAATCTATTCTGTTATTAGCATAATCTTTAGAAATATTAGGAAGCAATGCTTGAGAAATAGACCCAGTAAAAAAAGAGGGAAGAAGAAGTATAGGCATAACATACCCTGATAAAATACCATACTCTCTAGTAATAAAAGGAATAGTATATCCAACACTAAGTAAAGTATTATTAAGTAAAATAGGTTCTAAAAAATAGCCAATACTACCAACTAATCTTCCTGTTGTAGTAGGAATACAAGTAGTTAAACTATCTTTAATATATTTCTTATTTAAAAATAGATCACTTCTTTTAATCTCAATCTTTTTAGGTAAAAATAAAATTAGTACTAAAGCAGACACACTTTCACTAATAACATTAATTAATACTAAAAAACAAACTAAATAACTAACTCCTTTTTTAATAAAAAAAGGAGTAAACAAAACTATACAAATAAGTCTAACTAAATCCTCAATAATATTAGAAATAATATGTGGTAACATTCTTTCTTTACCAAAAAAATAACTTCTACAAATACTAGAAATACTAATAAATGGAATAACTATTCCAATGGCTAAAATACCATAATATAAGTCATTATTCTTTAATAAATTATTAGCAAGAAAAGGACTAATTATAATAATAACGACTACTAAAAATAAATTGATCAAAAGAAGAACAACAAATACAGAAAAAAACAAATTCTTATTATTTCTTTTATCTTCAGCAACTAATCTTGATAAAGAAACTGGAAAACCAAATTGACTAAGTCCAATAAACAATGAAAAAGTTGGCAGAATCATCATATAAAGACCAAGTACAGTAGAACCAACCATTCTTCCAATAACTATTTTTATAATCATTCCCAGTATTTTAGTAATACATCCACCAACCAATAATATAAGTGTAGATTTAATTAATTTATCTTTCATAATAAAAATATATTCAAAAAAACTATTGATTATTATAAAAGTGTGGTATCATTAATATGAAGGGTAGAAACCCCTAAAAGCAAATGTAAATATTTGTAAATCGAACAAATGTAAAAATTTGTAAAAGAAGATGTAAAATGTTAGTAGTTAGAATCGATAGTTCTTTAATAAAAAATTAGGCTATGATATTCTAATATTGTAGAGGTGAACACAATGAACGAATTAATCAGTTTTTTAACATCACAGGAGATAATTGTTGTCTACATAGTGGTAGCGGTAGCATGCTTACTATGTTTCGCTATATATTTAGTTGATAAAACTTACTACAAGAGAAAACAACGTCATAATACAAGGGAATTAAACAAATTAGTTGAAGAAGTTTCAGAAATTATGGAAGAAGAGTTCGAAGAACCAGCTCCAGTAGAAGTATTTAATACTCCAGTTTTAGAAACAATCGATACAGTAGCTTATTCTGCAAAAGTTAATGAACCAGTTATTATTTCAGAAGAAAATAACATCCAAAACGTAGTTGAGGAAGTAAAAGAAGAAGTAATTGAACCGGTTGCAGAAGCAGTTGAAGAAGAAGTTATTGAACAACTTGAAATTGAAGAATTAGAACCAATAAACGTTGAAGAAATTATCCTTGATACAATGACAGAAGAAGTAGTAGAAAATATTGAAGAACAACAAGAAATAAAAGTAGAAACACTTGAAGAAGTAAAAGAAGAAGTAATTGAACCAGTTGTAGAAGAAGAATTAGAATATACAACTATTGAACCAAATAGACAAGAAGCTCAAGAAGAGTTAATGCGTCTAACACAAGAATTAGAAAAAGCTGAACAAGACCAAAAGAATATTGATTTAACTGCATATGAAGAAGAACAAGAAGAAAATGCAATTATAAGTTTAGAAGAATTAGTTCAAAAGAGTAAAGCAATGTATGAAGCAAACGAACTTACTCAATACGAAGATGAAGGTAACGAACCAATCTCTTTAGCTGATTTAGAAATGAGAATGAATAAAGTACAAGAAGAAGTAGCTGCTATTGAAAGTATGGAAGAAATAACAGAAGAGGTAAATTACGATATTCCAGTAATTACTGAAAGTTTTGATATTAACGCAGTAATCCCAGCATTAGAAGCAATTGCTCCATCTGAAGAAGTAGAAGAACCAAAACAAATGGTATTAGATGACTTTAATTCAATTAAACTAGAACCAGTAGTTGAAGAGAAAAAAGAACCTGCAAGACCTGCATATCAATCAACTAAGAAGTTTGAAAGAAGTCCAGTTATTTCACCAATTTATGGAATTGAAAGAACTGAAACAAAAGAAGATATTGAATTAGAAAATACAGCTAATTATGAAAAATTAGATGAAGAAATAAAGAAAACTAATGAATTCTTAATGACCTTAAGAGAATTACAAAAAAATCTAGATTAACTTCGGTTAATCTTTTTTATTTGTCTTGATTTGTTCGATTGTAAAGAGTATCAAAATATGATATAATATAACCACGAATTGAGGGATGTTTATGAAAAAAATATTACTACTAATTATTGCATGTGTTTTATTATTTATAACTTATGATTTCTATGATTCAAAAAAAGAAACAACGAAAAATCAAGATGATCAAAAAGTTATTTCATATCGTATAGAAGAAAACTTAATTGAAGAAGAAAATACTCAAGAAGATGTAACAGAAGATGAATTTACATGTTATATTTCTGAAATAAATAATGAAGTAGAAGATATTACAAATCAAGAGTCTTTAACAGAAGAAGAACAAAATGTACTAAAAAATACTTTTATAACATTAACAGACTTTATTTTTTATAATGGAACAATTAAAGGAAAAACATTTAATGAATTAACTACATCTGCTAAAGAAAGTGTTATATCGTTATATGAAAAAATTGATAGTAAAATAGAATCAAAAATTCCTAATTATAAAGAGACAATCAAAGAAACAAGTAAAAAAACATATAAAAATATAAAAGAAAAACTTACAACATTAAAAGACGATTTATTATTAAAATATAAAACAGAAATTGGAGAAGAAAATTATCAAGATCAAGAAGAATTAATTGATGAGAGTATAAATACTATGAAAGAATCATTTTCTCCAGTAATTGATACAATTGTTGATAAATCAAAAGAAATATATGAAACTGCTAAAGATAAAACAAGTTCTTGGTATCAAGAATGGAAAGAAGAGAATAGAAGATGAGAACAGTAGGAGTATTAACATTAGGTTGCAAAGTAAATACTTATGAAAGTGAATATATAATAAGTAAACTTAAAGAAAACGGTTATGAAATAAAAGATTTTAATGATATCTGTGATGTTTATATTATCAATACATGTACAGTTACAAATACAGCAGATATTAAATCTAAGAAAATGATAAAAGCAGCAATTAAAAGAAATCCTAACGCTTGTGTAGTAGCGATGGGATGTTTCATAGAAGCAAATAAAGATTATGAAACTACAGGATTAGATATCGTAATTGGTAATAAAGATAAATCAAAAATAATTGAACTTTTAGATGAATATTTTGAAAAGCAAGAAACATTAAAAAGATTATATAAAGAAGAAAAAACAGTCTTCGAAGATATGTATATTACAGATTTTCCAGGAAGAACCAGAGCTTTTGTAAAAATCCAAGATGGATGCGAAAATTTCTGTAGTTACTGTATTATTCCTTTTGTAAGAGGAAAATGTAGATCAAAAGATAAAGGCCAAGTAATAAAAGAAATAACTGATTTAGTAAATAATGGTTATCAAGAAGTGGTTTTAACTGGTATTCATACAGGAAATTATGGAGTAGACCTAAACACAAACTTTGCTACTCTATTAAAAGAGTTAGTTAAAATTGAAGGACTAAAACGTTTAAGAATATCTTCAATTGAAATAACAGAATTAACTAAAGAAGTATTAGATGTAATTAAAGATAATAAAGTAATTGTTGATCATATGCACATTCCTCTTCAAGCAGGAAGTAATGAAGTATTAAAATTAATGAATAGAAAATATGATTTAGATTTTTTCTATAATAAAATAAAAGAAATAAGATCTATTCGTCCAGAAATATCAATCACAACAGACGTACTTGTAGGTTTCCCAGGTGAAACAGAAAGTATGTTTCAAAGAACAATTCAAACTTGTAAAGAATTAGAATTAACTAAAATGCACGTATTCCCATTTAGCTTAAGACAAGGGACTAAAGCAGAAACTCTTCCTAATCATATAGAAGCCGAAGAAAAGAAAGCTCGTGCTAGAAGATTATTAGAAGTATCTAAAGAACTAGAGTTAAACTACTACAATAAATATCTAGAAAAAGAAGTAGAAGTATTAATTGAAGAAACGAAAGATGGTTATAGTTTAGGACATACGGGTAATTACTTATATGTAAAAATTAATAAAGAATTACCACATAATACATTTGTAAATGTTAAAATAACAAAAATAGAATATCCATACTGCATCGCAGAATAAAACAAGGAGGCTCAATGGCAACATACATCAAAGGACAATTTAGAAAATGTATATACCAAAATGCTAGTGGTTACACCATTGGCCTTTTTAGAGTGCAAGACGTTAGTGATGAATCCTTAGCTGATTATCTAGATAGAACCATCACTTTTACAGGATATTTTCATGAATTAAATGATATTGATACATACATGTTTTACGGAAAATTAGTAAGTCATGAAAAATATGGAGAACAGTTCCAAGTAGATAATTATGAAAGATGTAAACCTGAAGAAAAAGATTCAATAATAGAGTTTTTAACTAGTGGTCTATTTAAAGGAATAGGAGACAAAAAAGCTAAAAAGATAGTAGATATTTTAGGAAAAGATACCCTAAAAATAATCTTAGAAAATCCTGAAAACTTATTATTAATCCCAACAATTACCAAAGCAAACGTTGATACTCTTCATAATAAATTAAAAGAATATGAAGCAAGTTATGAGACAATACTATTTCTAGGTAATCTTGGCTTTTCAACCAAAGATTCAATGTTAGTATACAACTACTATAAAGATAGAACTAAAAGTGTAATTGAAAATGATATCTATCAATTAATCTACGATATTATTGATATTAATTTTAAAAAAATAGATCAAATTGCCATTAATATGGGAATAGAAAAAGATGATATCATTCGTGTAAAAGCTTCTCTTATCTATATTATGACAGAAGTATCTAATACCTATGGACATAGTTATTATTACAAAGAAGAACTTATGTCATTATTACCTAGAGTACTAGGAGTAGAAATATCTCATACAGAATTTGATAAAGCTATTGAAGATTTATTAATTGATATTAGAGTAGTAATAAAAGATGAAAAATATTACTTAAAAGATATGTATGATTCAGAAACATTAATTGTAAAAAGATTAAGATTATTAGAAAATAATCCAATAAATACAGATAAATATTTAGAAGATAAAATAAACGACTTAGAAAGTTTCTTTGAAATAACATATAATAATGAACAAAGACAAGCAATCAAAGAAAGTTATGAAAAAGATTTTCTAATAATTACTGGTGGTCCAGGAACTGGAAAAACTACTATTATGAAAGGGATAACTGAATTATATAGACAACTAAACAAATTGTCATATGAACGCTTACAAGAAAAAGTTGCTTTACTTGCTCCAACAGGAAGAGCTGCTAAACGAATGACCGAAACAACAGGTCTTCGTGCATCAACTATTCATAGATTCCTAAAATGGCAACGTGATACAAATAAATTCCAAGTAAATGAATATAATAAAAGTAAAGTTGAATTTGTTATCTTAGATGAAGCAAGTATGGTTGATACATACCTTATGGCCGCCTTATTAAAAGGAATATCTGCTAACTGTAAAATAGTAATGGTAGGAGATGATCATCAATTACCATCAGTTGGTCCTGGCCAATTACTTCATGATTTAATTGAATCTGAAAAATTAAGTGTAGTTAAACTTAAAGAATTATACCGTCAAGGAAAAGATTCAAATATTATTTCACTTGCTTATGATGTAAGAAATGGTGAAGTAATACCTCAAATATTTAATAAAGAAGAAGATCTTACTTTTATAAGTTGTCCAGGAGAACAAGTAATTCCAAACATTATGGAAATTGCTACTACATATAAAGATTTATCATACAAGAATTTCCAAATACTTGCTCCTATGTATAAAACATATACTGGAATTGATGAAATAAATAATCATCTGCAAACAATTTTTAATCCAAAAGACAATTCTAAAAAAGAATTAAAAATTGGTGATGTAATCTTTAGAGAACAAGATAAAGTAATTCAATTAACTAATATGCCGGATGATAATGTTTATAATGGAGATATTGGAATAATAGATAGAATAGTAATATCTCCAAAGAAAGAAATTCATATTGATTTCGATGGAAACATAGTTAAATATACACCAACTAACTTTAATTGTTTTAGACTTGCATATGCAATATCTATTCATAAAGCCCAAGGATCTGAATTTGATGTTGTAATTATGCCAGTAGTAAGAAACTATGGTAAAATGCTATATCGAAAATTAATGTATACAGGAATCACAAGAAGTAAAAAGAAATTATACTTAATAGGTGATTTAAATGCTTTAAATATCGCAGTAGCAAACACCTCAACAGATATTCGTAGAACTACAATAAAAGATTTTCTAATTAATGGTATAAAATAATAAAACACCTCTCATAATAAAGATAGAGGTGACATTATGAAAAGAAATAATACAATGAGAAATATGGCAATTGCTGCAATTCTTGGAGGAGCAGGGGTAGCTGGATATATGTACATGAAAAATAATCCAAGAGTAATGAAAAACATCATGAGTATGATGAAAGATATGGAAAAAGCAAAATTATCAATGCTTGACAAAGCAGAATAACTAGAGCAATCTAGTTTTTTTGTTGTATGAGAAACATTATTATGTTATAATATAGCCAATTTCAAGGGGGAAGTTATGAAAGATAAAAAAGAAAAGAAAATGTTAACTACTGAAGAAATAATGCAAAGAGAAAAGAAACTTGATGATATTATGACGTGTGCTTTTTGTTCGGTTGGCTTCTCATCAGCAACAGCATCAATTATTTCAGTAGTAACAGGCTGTATAGAAAAACCAGAAACACTTCCATATTTTATAGCAGGAGGAGTAGCAGCGCTTCCAGTATTTTATATACTATTAAGAAAATTACGTAAAAAACTAGACAACAATTTTAGAAAAGATATGGTTTCAGCGGCAAACTTATTTTCAATGATGGGAGAATTTTACAAACAAGACCGAATTATTGATGAAAATACATCAGTATTTTTATACGATTTAGAATTAAAATTTAAAGAAGGAAATATTGAGCTTCCAACTTCACAAATGTTTTGTTTAAATAAACTATTATATTTAGTAAATCTTAACTATTTTGACGAAATAAAAGAAAAAATCCCATCTATAACAAGAGAAAAATTAATAAGTCATATAATAGATCAAGCTATAATATATTATAAAAGAACTAACAAGAAAACTTTTGATGAAAATGATGCTAAAGAAATAATTGATTATTGTCTATTAATTCAACCAGAAATTAAAAAAGCGATAATAAAAGAATTTAAAGATTCAAAAATAAAAATTGCTAATGAAATTGATTATGCAATAGAGAAAAAAGATACAAAAAACTTAGTTGAAATAGATACCTATGAAAGTTTTTTAACATCTGTACAAAATAATAAAGGCTATAATTTTGATATCACATCGGAGTCAGATTTAAATGCCATAATTTTATTAGCATCAAATCACGAAAATATAAGACAATATGGTAATCCGGATTCTCCAAAATGGGATATGGATTTCTTAAATAGAGTATTAACGCTAATTGCTACTAACTATCGTCAACAATTAATAGAGTATCACGAAGATTATTCTAATCTAGCTCTAGCAACAAGTTTTATACTAAACGCCACCACATACGCCTTAGTTAATAAAAAAGAAGAAGTAGGGCAAAGAGAAATACTAAGTACCTTTAAAAATTGGAGATACATTCCTTTTTCTATGCAAGACAAAATTCTAACAAAATTATTTGAAGAAGATGGAATTGACTATAGTCTTCATCCATATCGTGAAAGAAAAGACCCATCCCTAATAAAAAGACCAAAAATTATAAAATTAAATGAGAATTTCTTTAGAAACAATCGAACTACCGAAGAATAAAACGGTAGTTTTCATTTGTCAAAAATACGTTAAAACCATTGATATACAACAAAATCTGTCAAAAAAAGTAAACTTACGTTGAAAAGAATTCGTTTTTTCGTTATAATAACTAATAGTTAGATATTAGGAGTGATAAGAATGGCATTAAAGTACGATGACTCGTCAATCAAAATCTTAGAAGGATTAGATGCAGTAAGAAAAAGACCAGGTATGTATATTGGGTCAACAGACAAGAGAGGATTACACCATTTAGTATGGGAAATCGTCGATAATGCAATTGACGAAGCTATTAACGGTTTCGGAGATTCTATTAAAATTACCATTCATAAAGATAAATCAGTAAGTATTGAAGACCATGGACGTGGACTTCCTACTGGAATGCATGCATCAGGTGTATCTACACCAGAAGTAATTTTTACAGTCCTACACGCTGGAGGAAAGTTCGAAAGCGAAGGATATAAAGTATCTGGAGGATTACATGGTGTTGGTGCCAGTGTCGTTAATGCATTATCAAAATGGTGTGAAGTAACAATTAAAAGAGATAAGAAAGAACATTATATAAGATTTGAAAATGGGGGACATGTAGTTACACCATTAAAAGAAATTGGTACTACAAATAAAACAGGTACTACTGTTCGTTTCTTACCAGATGATGAAATATTCTCATCAACAAACTTCTCATATACAACAATTTGTGAAAGAATGCAAGAAAGTGCTTTCTTGCTAAAAGGAATCACAATTGAAGTAATTGATGAAGAAGATGAAAGAAGTTCTAAATTCTACTACGAAAGAGGTATTGAAGAATTCGTAGAAGATTTAAATAAAGGAAAAACTACACTACATAAAGTTTTATCAATCAATGGTTCAAAAGACAAAATGGATATTGAAATAGCTTTACAATATACAGACACATACAATGAAAATATTGTAAGTTTTGTTAACAACGTTAAAACTATTGATGGTGGTTCTCACGAAGTAGGATTTAAGACAGCTTTAACTAAAGTATTTAATGATTACGCCAAAAGTAATGGTTTCATTAAAGGAAAAGATAAAGCTTTAGAAGGTAGTGACGTAAGAGAAGGTCTTACAGCTATTATTAGTTTGAAAATTCCTGAAGGAATACTTCAATTCGAAGGACAAACTAAAGGTAAACTTGGAACACCTCAAGCACGTGTTGCTGTAGAAGCAATTGTTTCAGAACAAATGCGTGTTTTCTTAGAAGAAAATAAATCTATTGCAACAGATATTATCAATAAAAGTTTAAGAAGTAAAATTGCTCGTGAGGCAGCAAGAAAAGCAAGAGAAGAAGCACGTAAAGGAACTTCTCGTAAGAAAGAAGAAAGATCTCTTTCTGGAAAACTTGCTCCTGCCCAAAGTAAAGATAAAGATAAAAAAGAATTATTCTTAGTCGAAGGAGATTCAGCAGGTGGATCTGCAAAACAAGGCCGTGATCGTAAGTATCAAGCAATCCTTCCATTAAGAGGTAAAGTTTTAAATACAGAAAAAACAAAAGAAGATGAAATCCTTCGTAATGAAGAAATAAATACAATGATTTATACAATTGGAGCTGGATATGGTTCTAACTTTGATATAAAAGATTGTGAATATTCAAAAGTAATTATCATGTCCGATGCCGATGAAGATGGAGGACATATTCAATGTTTACTTTTAACTTTCTTTTATCGCTACATGAAACCACTTATTGAAGATGGAAGACTTTTCGTAGCACTTCCACCATTATTTAAGATTCAAAGCGGGAAGACAATAGAGTATGCTTACACAGTTGAAGAAATGAAAGAAAAGTCAAAAGGAAAAAAATGTGATATTCAACGTTATAAAGGACTTGGTGAAATGAACGCTGACCAACTTTGTGAAACAACAATGAAACCAGGAAGTAGAACACTAATCAGAGTTAACATCGAAGATGCTCAACTTGCTGAAAAACGTGTATCAATCCTTATGGGTGATGATGTACCGCCAAGAAAAGAATGGATTGAAGAGAATGTTGAATTCTCACTTGAAGATGATTATCAAATTCAAAACTAATTAAAGTAGGTGAGTTCGGTGAAAGAAAATACATTTGATATTCCAGCATATAAAGTTGGAATAGTTATGATTCAAAATGAAAGAAATGTTCCTCATGAATCAGAAGATTACGAACAAGCGGTAAATGAAGAAAGAGTAATATTTGTTCCGTTTGAAGATGTTGATGGGCTATCTGTCAAAGATGTTAGAAGATGGTTAGGGATAAATGAAATAATGCTTTATTTCTATTGCCGTTACCAAGCAAAGTCATTTGGTAGAAATGTGATAGGACACCATCAAGGAACTATTTTTAAACCATGGTTTTATATAGGTGAAGAGGTATTAGATGAAAGAGAAAATATGACTATCGATAAAGCCATTGAACAAACTATGGAAGAATTATATCCAGAAATGAATGATGAACAAAAAAGTTGTATTCATTGTTTTTTCGAAAGATATCAAGATAAAACATATGCTAAAACAAGACAGCATATAAAAAGATTACAAGAACAAAATAATTAAACACAAAAATAAATAGAAATAGGTGATGCGAATGCCAAAGAAAAAAGTTGAAGTTGAAGAGGTAATTGAAAAGATTTTTGATTATACTCTAGAAGATATTATGGGAGAACGATTTGGAAGTTATTCAAAATATATTATTCAAGATCGTGCAATTCCAGATGCTAGAGATGGTTTAAAACCGGTTCAAAGACGTATTCTATACTCAATGCATAAAGAAAGAAATACATTCGACAAAGGTTACAGAAAATCTGCTAAAACTGTCGGAGATGTTATCGGTAATTACCATCCACATGGTGATACTTCTATCTATGATGCAATGGTAAGAATGTCTCAACCTTGGAAAACAAGATTACCATATATCGATATGCATGGAAATAACGGATCTATCGATGGTGACTCTCCAGCTGCTTATCGTTACACAGAAGCACGTCTATCCAAAATAAGTAATGAAATGCTTCGCGATATCGATAAAGATACAGTTGAATTCTCACCAAACTTCGATGATACAACAGTAGAACCAACAGTTCTACCAGCAAGATTCCCAGCTTTATTAGTATATGGAGCTCAAGGTATTTCTGCAGGATATGCAACAAATATTCCACCTCACAATTTAACAGAGTTAATTGATGCCACAATTCATCGAATTGATTTTCCAAACTGTGGCTTAGATACTTTAATGAAGTATGTTAAAGGGCCAGACTTCCCAACAGGAGGAATTGTTGAAGGGCTTGCCGGAATTAAAGAAGCCTATGAAACAGGTCGTGGGAAAATCATTGTTAAAAGTAGATATACAATAGAAGAATCTAAATCATGTGATTCAATCGTAATCACCGAAATACCATTTGAAGTAAACAAAGCTTTAATGGTTAAGAAAATAGATGATATTAGAATAGATAAAAAAATAGAAGGAATTATTGAAGTTCGTGATGAATCTGCAGCCGATGTACGTGTAGTAATTGATATTAAGAAAAATGCTAATAAAGATTTAATTATCAACTACTTATTAAAGAATACAGACATGCAAATAAGTTATAACTTCAATATGGTTTCTATCGTAAACAGAAGACCAAAACTATTAGGTCTTGCTGGAGCATTAGATGCCTTCATTGCTCATCAAAAAGAAGTAGTAAGAAGAAGAACAGAATTTGATTTAAAACACGCTAAAGCAAGATACCACATTGTTGAAGGTTTAATTAAATGTATTTCAATTTTAGATGAAGTTATTAAAGTAATTCGTGCTTCTAAAAATAAAGCTGATGCTAAAGACAACTTAGTTAAAGAATTTGAATTTACTGAAGCTCAAGCAGAAGCAATCGTTACATTACAACTATATCGTTTAACAAATACTGACGTAGTAGCTTTAGAAAACGAAAAAGAGTCGCTTGAAAAAATTATTAATGGTTTAACTGCGATTCTTGGTAGTGAAGAAGTTCTAAAATCAGTAATGAAAAAAGATTTACGCGATGTTAGAAACGAATATGAAACTCCAAGACTTACAGATATAAAAGATGAAATAACTGAAATTAAAATAGATACAACTGCTATGATTCCAAAAGAAGATGTTGTTGTTATGGTAACAAAAGACGGATATATTAAACGTACATCCTTCAGAAGTTATTCAGCATCAAATCCAGAAGATATTACAATAAAAGAAAATGATTATATCTTAGGAATCTATGAAATGAATACAACAGATACAATTCTAGTTGTAACAACAGCAGGAAATTACTTACATATTCCAGTACATATAATTCCAGATTTAAAATGGAAAGATATGCCAAAGCATGTAAGTAATATAATTGAAATATCTCCTGAAGAAAGTGTTGTAACTGCAATTCCTGCATATGACTTCCAAACAGAGAAGAATGTAGTAGTGGTTACAAAGAATGGTATGGTAAAACGTTCTAAACTAAAAGAATTTAAACTTCAAAGATATTCAAAAGCAACAAGTTGTATGAATTTAAAAGATGACGATCAAGTAATCGCAGCATTCGTTGAAGATAAACCAAATCTATTCTTAGTAACAGATTCAGGTTATGGTTTAGCATTCCCATCAGAAGAAGTACCAATTGTCGGTGTTAAAGCTGCTGGAGTTAAAGGGATGAAATTAAAAGACGATTATTTAGTATCAGCAAATATGTTTGACTTTAATCAAGATGAATATATTACAGTAATTACTGATAAAGGAACTGCTAAACGTGTTCGTTTAAACGAATTTGAACTTCTATCTCGTGCAAGACGTGGTCTACAAATAGTAAGAGAAGTTAAAACAAATCCATATAAAGTACTAAAAACATTTGTAGTTGATAATAAAGAATTTATTGGAATCAAAAACGATGACATTAAAACAATGAAATTAACAGAACTTCCAATAGCTGATAGATACTCAACAGGAAGTTTAATAAGCAAACATCAATTAACAGATGCCTTCATAGTTGCAAATCTTACAAAAGCAACTCAAGAAGAACTACCATTAGTAGAAGTAGAAGAAATAGAAGTATTAGACGAAGCACCAACTCCATCAAAAAAAGATAGAGTATCATTAAAAGAAATAGACGATCGTCTAATGACAATTGATGACTTTCTAAATTAATAAAAAAGCACTGAATAACGGTGCTTTTTGTGTATCTTGATAAAAATGATAAAATATGATATAATATAGAACGTCTTCAAAGAAGGTGATTAAATGAGTAATGAAGAAAAACAAAAAATCATTGATAAATATAAAAAAGATATAAATGAAGCCATAGAAGATTTAAAAACACCAGGTAAAAGACATAAACAAATACCAAATATCTTAACGGCTTCACGACTTTTATCTCCACTTGCAATTCTGCCAGCCGCATTTTCTGGAAACATAGGATTAACTGCAGGACTTGCTGTGGGTTTCGGTTTAACAGATTTAGCCGATGGTGCAATTGCTAGAAAGTTTGAATTAGTAAGTGAATTAGGAAAAGATTTAGATGCTGTAACAGATAAAGTATATGTAGGAACTCTTCTAATTGCCTCTGCATTCTTTAATCCAATTCTTCTATGTAACTTAGGACTTGAAGGAGCAATAGCTGGAATAAATATTAAACAAAAACTATCTGGCAAAGAAACTGGTTCAACAATGATTGGTAAATATAAAACTTGGGCAGTATTTGGATTAGCAGCCTTAGGATTAATTGCTCCACAACTGGGACTATCTTGGTTAGTAAATGTTCTTGCTTTAGGAACAGCAGCAATGCAAGGTTTAACAATAGGATCATATCTTACAAAGTATGGTAAATCAGATAAAATGACACAAACACCAGAAGTTCCTACAGTAGTTGATCACATAATACCTGATGAATTAAAAATACCTGGCGCAACTAAAACAAAGACAAAAAATAAAAGGCCAGTACCAGTTGAAACAGATGTAACACTTGAAGAACTAAGGCAAATGAGTGAATTTCTACATCAAGAGCAACAAAACAGAAGACATCATTCTGAAGATAAAGCTAAGGTCTTTCAAAAAACTGATACAAATAATAATCAATAAGAAGATTTTTAATCTTCTTTTTTTCTTTTTAAAACATAAAATATATTGGTGATATTATGTCAAAAGAAAACTTTAAAAATTTTGCTAAAGAACATCCTGAACTTGCAGATAATGTTTTAAAAGGAAAAACCACCTGGCAAAAACTATATGAATTATATGATATATATGGAGAAAAATCTAATATCTGGGGAAGATTCCAATCATCCCACGAAGAACTACAATTACCTTTAAAAGATTTTTTTCAAACATTAAAAAATCTTGACATGGAAACAGTTCAAAAAGGAGTGACAAATCTTCAAAAAACTATTGGTCTAATACAAGATTTAGGAATAACTCAAAAACAAAATACAAATTATGAACCACAACCAATATATAGGAGGTTTGAAGATTAATGAAATTAGAAACAATTAATTATATAAAAAACAACCCGTTAATATATAATTATTTAAGAGAAGATTCATCATGGTACAAAAGACTAAATAGAGGTGATGATGTTTTAAAAGAACTAGAAGAAACAGCTAAAAAATATTATAAGCAAACTCCGGAAGATAAATTAAAAAAACTTTCTAAAAATATTGAACTAATCAAAACATTTCTAGAAGTAATGAACTAAATATGGTAAAATAACTTTATGGAAGAATTATATATAAAATTAGATAATCTAAAACTTGCACTTGATGAAACAAAAACAATTCAAGAAATAAAAAGATTAACTAAAAAAATAAGCAAAAATAAAGAACTATTAGAACTAATAGAAAAATACAATTATACACAAGACGAAAGGATAAAAGAAAAAATAATTAGTAATGAAGAGTTTATGGAATATAAACAACAAGAAACAGAACTTAATTTACTAATATTAGAAATAAATCAAGAATTAAAGAAAATAACAAAGAAGGATAAGTGTGGTCTATGAAAGTAATTAGTGGATTATATAAAGGAAGAAATATTGAAGGTTTTGATTTAGATGGTACTCGTCCAACTATGGAAAGAGTAAAAGAATCATTATTTGCAATTATTCAAAATAATCTTCAAGATAGCATTGTTTTGGATTTGTTTTCTGGAAGTGGAAATTTAGGAATAGAAGCATTAAGTCAGGGAGCAAAATATGCTTATTTAGTAGATTCAAACCCCAAAGCAACTAAAACAATAAAAAGAAATTTAGAAAATATAAATATTAAATCAGCAGAAGTAATAAACATGGATTATATAAAAGCACTTAATTACTTAAAAGAAAAAAATATAAAATTAGATATAATTTTTTTAGACCCACCATATAAGACAGCATTTATTGAAAAAAGCATTGAATTAATTACAAATAATAATTTATTAAATAAAGATGGTTTAATAATTTGCGAAAGCGATAGCTTAGACAGAATTGTATATAATGAAAACTATAAAATAATCAAAGATAAAAAATATGGAGATAAATGGGTAGTTATTCTAAAACAAATATGATAAAATAAGTTTTAGAATAGATGGTGAATAGAATGAAGAAATTGAATAATAAAGGGTTTGCAGTATCATCATTATTGTACGGTCTTATGCTTGTAGCATTTTTAATAGTAAGTATTTTAATGAGTATAATGTCAACAAATAGAAAAAACACTTCTACATTAGTAAAAAAAATAGAAGAAGAATTAAATAGATATAGTCAAACCGCAACAGAATTGTCATCAACAGAAGGGACACAAGAATTTATAGTTCCTTATGGTAAAGCAGGATGGTATAAAATTGAATTATGGGGTGCAGCTGCTAAAGATGTTGATTCCGTAAACGAAACAGAATCAAGACGTGGAGCCTATACAACGGGAATTATTTATTTAGACGAAAACACTCATTTATATTTTCAAATTGGTTCCCAAGGTGGAGTTGGAGGAACAAAAAACAACATTGATAGTTCCAATAATCACGGTGGAGGAGCAACCGATGTTCGACTAGCTGGAGGAAATTGGGACAATGCTGATGGCCTAGGTTCCAGAATTATGGTTGCTGCTGGAGGATCATACTCTTCAAATGCAAATAGACGTGGTTCTGGATATGGATATCAAAGTTATTACTCACATAAATATTATGGTACTGATTTTTACGATGGTGGTTCATTTATTGCAGGATATCCTGGACAGTCGCCAATCACATATACAGATCCAATTACAAATGAAACAAAAAAATATATGTTTAGCAGTGCGCTGATGTTATCTGCTGTAAATGCTGGAGAAGGAAAAGCAAAGATTGAACTAATTTCAACACAAGGTCCAACTGAACCTCCAGCAAAAAAATCAAGCGCACTAAACGGAGTTCGATATATCAAAAACTGCGTAAAATTTCAAGATAGCCAAACAAAAGAAGCATGGCGAGAAATTATAGTAATTGCTAAAGACCCAACGTCTGGAAGACTAATAAATATTGCAGAAGGAAAATCAATAAGATATGGAAAAGAAGCTAATGTCTTGACTTCAACAAACTATGTAAACGGTTTAACAGATAATAGTTTAGCACCAATAACTACTTCATCTTTGACAGCATCTTCCGCATTAAAAACAGGTACGTTATATGATAGTTGTATTTATTTAGATTTGGGCACTAATATAGACTTAGAGGAAATATTTATATTCCATAGTAATCCTGATAAAGCAGGTGATACAGCAGACTACAGCGCTGATATAGTTACAGTTCAAGGAACTGGAACCCCTGTAACGGTATTAAGGAATTCAACTACTAAAGCTCAAACCCCAACAGAAACCCATATGGGAGTAAGAATTTCTGATAGAAATGCAGAGGTTTCGTATGGGCAAGTAATTCCAACTGGCAATTACTATATTCAATCATCTTTAGCTGACAACAGATTTTTATCAACAAAAGAAGGGCTAGCTAAAATGCTATTATTCTCTGGAGATAACCAACAACGATGGAGTATAACATCAATCGGAGGTACAGATTATAAAGTTTTAGATGGAGCAGATCAAATGGCTTTACAACCTCAAGAAGGTGGGCAAGAAGTAGGAGAATTTATAACCAATCATACAAAATTCCGTGAAATTTATGATTGGGAAAAATGGAGTATTAATGCTGTACCATTTCAAAATGGCTACTATGTTTTCGAATCACTTTCAGGACATAATTTATGTATGGCAACAGAAGGAACAGAAAGAAATGCAGCATATCGTTTAAAAATGACTACATGCGATCCAACAAACCCAACACAATGGTTTAAACTAATTAATGCAGATTACTAAAAGATAGTTTTATACTATCTTTTTATATTATTTTGAAATTAGCACAAACTATTGACAAGTGCTAAAAAAAGTCATACAATATCATTAGCACTCATAAAATGAAAGTGCTAGGAGGTTGATGTTATGTTGACTGAAAGACAAAACCAAATGTTAAAACTAATAGTAGAAAGATATATCAAAGATCCAACACCAGTTGGTTCCAAAGTTATTTCTAAAACGCTAAATTGTTCATCAGCTACAATTCGTAACGAAATGGCAACTCTTGAAGATTTAGGACTATTAGAAAAAACACATACATCTTCTGGTAGAATTCCAAGTGAAAAAGGTTATCGTTATTACGTAGATAACTTAATGGAACTAAAGAAAATGAATGCCGAAGATATGTTGAAATTACAAATTGTCTTCCGCAACCAGCAACTTGCACTATCTGATGTAATTACTAAGAGTTTACAGGTTATATCAGATATGATGAATTATACAACTGTAGTGCTTGGTAGCACATCTCATGAGAATCTTCTTAAACAAATAGAAGTAGTTCCTATTGATGACGTTAGTATAATCGTAATTATAGTTACTGACAAAGGCCATGTAGAACATAAAAGTATTAAATTACAAGATGTTCCACTTGAAGAAGTAAAGAAAACAGTAGGCTTAATCAATAACTTAATCTCTGGTACCCCAATTGATGAAGTTAGTACAAAATTGGAGTATGAAGTAAAACCTATTATAGGAAATTATGTTAAACAACATGAACAATTATATAACGCTTTCTATCATGTATTTAATGACTTCACTAATCAAGAAGTAAACATTGTAGGAAGACATAAAATTCTAGAACAACCTGAATTTTCAAGCAATATAGAAAAGATAAAAACAGTATTCAATAAGCTAGAGGATCGAGAAACTCTCCGTAGCATTGAAGAAGATGGTGATAATAATATCAAAGTATATATTGGAAATGAAAATAACATCGATAGTGATGTAACAGTCATCAAAACTAAATTTAAAAGTGGAGATGAAGAAGGAACTATCGCCATTATCGGCCCAAAGAGAATGGAATATGATAGAGTGGTTGGAATGCTAGAATACATGAAAGAGAATATAGAAAGGTAATTATATGACAGAAGAAAAAGAAGAAATCTTAGAAGAAGTAAAAGAGGAAGGTTGTTGTTGTAATCATGAACATCAAGATGATGTACCACACTGTTGTGGAGGTGGATGCCATCATGAGCAAGAACCTAATAATAAAGAAGTTGAACTTACAAATGAAGTAAATCGTTTAACTGAAGAAAATAAAAATTTAGTAGAAAAAGTTAAATTAACTCAAGCAGAATTAATAAATTATCGTAAAAGAAAAGATGAAGAAACAGCTAACTTATTAAAATATGCTAATCAAGATTTAATTCTAGAAATTATCCAAGTAGTAGATAATTTTGAAAGAGCAATTAAATTAGATGATAATAATTTAACAGAAGATATATCAAAATTCTTAGCTGGATTTAAAATGATGTATGCATCATTAAAAGAAACATTAACAAGATTCGGCGTAGAAGAAATAAACCGAGTAGGGCAAATATTTGACCCTTCTCAAGAACAAGCACTACTTACAGACTGCGTAGAAGATAAAGATGATGAAGTAGTATTAGAGGTTTTATTAAAAGGTTATAAATTAAAAGATCGTGTAATTAGACCTGCCTCAGTAAAAATAAATCAAAAGTAATTAAAGGAGATTAATATATATGGGAAAAATTATTGGTATCGATTTAGGTACAACAAATTCATGTGCTGCAGTACTTGAAGCTGGAGCACCAAAGATTATTCCAAATCCAGAAGGAGGAAGAACAACTCCATCTGTAGTAGCATTTAAAAAAGGAGAAAGAATCGTTGGTGATGCTGCAAAACGTCAAGCGCTAACTAACCCTAACACATGCTCATCAATCAAAAGATTAATGGGAACAAATAAAAAAGTTGAATTAGATGGTAAAAAGTATACACCAGAAGAAATTTCAGCTATGATTCTTTCATACATTAAAGATTATGCTGAAAGCTATTTAGGAGAAAAAGTTGATAGAGCAGTTATTACAGTTCCTGCATACTTCAACGATGCTGAACGTCAAGCTACTAAAAATGCTGGTAAGATTGCTGGTTTAGAAGTAGAAAGAATTATCAATGAACCAACAGCAGCTGCATTATCATACGGACTTGAAAAAGAAGAAGGACAAACAATCCTAGTTTACGACTTAGGAGGAGGTACTTTTGACGTATCTATCCTTGAATTAGGAGACGGAGTATTCGAAGTTAAATCAACTAATGGAAACAATCACTTAGGTGGAGATGACTTTGACCAAAGAATTATTGATTATATCGTTAAAGAATTCAAAAAAGAAAATGACATCGATTTATCAGATGACAAAATGGCAATGCAACGTCTAAAAGAAGCTGCAGAACAAGCTAAGAAAAACTTATCAGGAACAGTTTCAACAACAATTTCTGCACCATTCATTGCTAAAAATGAAGATGATGAACCATTACACGTTGACATGACATTAACTCGTGCTAAATTTGAAGATTTAATTTCTGATTTAGTAGAATCAACATTAGAACCAGTTAAGAAAGCATTAAAAGATGCTAAGATGACTAAGAAAGATATCGATAAAGTAGTATTAGTTGGTGGTTCAACTCGTGTACCATTAGTATATGAAACAATTACTAAAGAATTAGGAAAAGAGCCATCTCGTGAAGTTAACCCAGATGAAGTAGTAGCAATGGGTGCTGCAATTCAAGGTGGAGTTATCGCTGGAGATGTTACAGATATCGTATTATTAGATGTTACTCCATTATCATTAGGAATTGAAACATTAGGTGGAGTAATGACTACATTAATTCCAAGAAATACAACAATTCCTGCAACAAGATCAGAAATTTTCTCAACTGCTGCAGATAATCAACCAGGTGTAGATATTCACGTATTACAAGGTGAAAGATCAATGGCTAATGACAATAAGACTTTAGGAAGATTCCAATTAACAAATATTCCACCTGCACCACGTGGTGTTCCTCAAATCGAAGTTAAATTTGATATCGACTCAAATGGTATCGTTAGTGTAACTGCTAAAGATTTAGGAACAAACAAAGAACAATCAATTACAATTACTTCAACAACAAATCTTTCAGATGATGAAATTGAAAGAATGAGAAAAGAAGCTGAAGAAAATAAAGAAGCTGATGAAAAACGTAAAGAAGCAGCTGAAACTAAAAATGAAGCTGAACAAATGATTTTCCAAACTGAAAAAGCTTTAAAAGACTTAGGAGACAAAGTTGATAAGAAAGAAAAAGAAGAAGCAGAAGAGTTAATGGAAGAATTACGTAAGACATTAAAAGATGATGATATGGATGAAATTAAAGAAGCAACAGAAAAATTAAAAGAAAAAACAATGGCTTTAGCAGCTAAAGTATACGAACAAGCAGCAAAAGAACGTCAAGAAGAATCAAATGATTCAGAAGAAGATGACGATGATAATAAAAAATCAAAAAAATCAAAGAAGTCTAAAAAAGACGACGATGATGTTCAAGAAGCAGACATCGAAGAAGAGTAAATTTAAGTAGTCCTAATTTTTTAGGGCTACTTCCTTTAAATATTAAATGTAAGGAAGTGAACTAGATGAGTAATGCTGATTCTACAAAAAGAGATTATTACGAAGTCTTAGGTGTAGATAAAAATGCAAGCGAAGCAGAAATTAAAAGTGCTTTCCGTAAAAAAGCAAAAGAGTTTCACCCAGACTTAAATAAAGATAATCCTGATGCAGAAGCAAAATTTAAAGAAGCTCAAGAAGCATACTCAGTATTATCTGATGAAAGCAAGAAAAAAATGTATGACCAGTATGGGCATGCTGGAGTAGGTAATAGTGGTGCAGGAGCTTCAGGGTTCGGTGGCTTTAACGGTGGCGGCTTCAGTGGAAGTGGTTTCGGATTCGATGATATTTTTGAAACAATCTTCGGAGGTGGAGCAGGCTTTGGAGGTGGCTTCCAAAATTATGGTGAAGACCCTCGTTCACGTGTAAGACGTGGAAGTGATGCACTAATGAGAATGTCAGTTGAATTTGAAGAAGCAATCTATGGAACAGAAAAAAAATTCAATTTAGATGTTGTAGAAGAATGTGACGAATGTCATGGACGTGGCGGTTTTGATGCTGAAAAATGTTCTACATGTCATGGTAGTGGAACTATCACGACTCAACAAAATACAATTCTAGGTTCATTTATGTCTAAGACAACATGTCCTGACTGCGGTGGGCTTGGAAAAACATATAAACGTAAATGTACTGAATGTAATGGAAAAGGAAGAATAAAACGTAATAAAAAAATTACAATCAATATTCCTGCTGGTATTAATACCGGTGATAGATTACGCGTAAGTGGTAAAGGTAACCCAGGACAAAACGGTGGAGATAACGGTGATTTATATATCGAATTTATCGTAGGTAATCACGACTTCTACATTAGAGATGAAGACGATATTTACTTAGAAGTACCACTAACAATCACAGAAGCAACTCTAGGTTGTAAAAAAACAATTCCAACACTGTATGGAAATGTAAAATTAAATGTTGCTGCTGGTACAGATAGTGGAGATAAACAACGTATTAAAGGAAAAGGTGTAGATAACGAATATCATAAAACTAAAGGTGATATGTATGTTATATTTAAAGTAATTACACCAAAGAAATTATCTCGTGCAGAAAAACAATTATTTGAAAAATTAGATAAAACTTTAGAAGATGACAGTGTTATCAAAAAATTCAATAAATTTACAGAAAAGAACGATTAAAAATTCGCTCTTTTTTTGTTGCATCTGCAACACAATAAAATTACATCCTCTGATATAATTAAAACAGACTAGTCAGAACAAAATAAAAAACAGGAGGAATAAAATGACAAAAGGAGACAAATTAACCAAGAAAATATTTGAAAGAATATTAGAAGATGGTTGTATGGACAAAAATCCAAGACCACATTATGAAGATGAATACGTTGGAGCAGTATATGACCCAGATACAAACACAATAATAACTGCTGATAACGAGGTAATAGAACTACAACCTAATCAAACTGCACATCCACAAAAAGATAAGGTTGTAATATGGACACCAGCACATACTTTAAGTGTAAATGATGGAGTTGAGTGTTCATACGATTTATCAAAAGGAGAAAGTCCACTAATAACCTTAAGACCAATAGCAGCAAAAGCATCTATTGCAGAAATATTATGGATTTATCAAAGAGAAAGTAACGACTTAGTTGAATTTGATGAATTACTTGGAAAAAACACTTGGGAACAAGATCATAAGATAAATAACTGGTGGGATGAATGGGCGCTACGCGATGAAAACGGAGAATATATTTTAAATGAAAAAGGTCATCCTCACATTGGAAGCACCTATGGAGAAGTAGTAAGAAAACATAATTTAGTAAAAAAACGATTAAAAGAAATGAAAGAAAATCCAGATGGAAGACGACATATTATAAGTTTATGGCAAGATGATGATTATGATTTACCTCACGGGTTAAAACCATGTGCCTTTATGACAGTATGGAACGTAAGACATGGAAAAGACGGAAAAGATTATCTAGATATGACATTAGTTCAACGCTCTAGTGACTTTGCAACAGCTGGATGTATAAATCAAGTACAATACTCAGTGCTATTAATGCTATTTGCACGTCATTTAGACCTGACTCCAGGAATATTCACTTGGAAACCCATTAATGTTCAAATCTATGATAGACATATAGAACAAGTAAAAGAAATGTTAGGAAGGGATTCAGTAGATTGTGCACCATATATAGAATTAAATCCAGAGAAGACTGATTTTTATGACTTCACACCAGAAGATATAAAAATCAAAGAATATCCTCTTCAAAAGATTAAAACTAAAAACCCACAATTACCATTCCCGTTAGGTATTTAATATGAAAAATATAACAATGATAGCCGCAGTAGGGCAAAATAGAGAATTAGGAAAAGATAATAAATTATTATGGCATTTACCAGAAGATCTAAAATTCTTCAAAGAACAAACAATGGGTAAACCTCTTGTTATGGGCAAAAGAACATTAGATTCACTTCCAAGATTATTACCGGGAAGAAAGCATCTTGTTTTAACACATCAAGAATTAGAACCGAATGATCAAATAATAGTATTTCATAGCATTGAATCACTAATGGAATACATAGAGACATTAGATCAAGAGGTGATGGTTATAGGTGGAGCCCAAATCTATAAACAAATGTTAGATTTATCTGATAAAATGTTATTAACAGAAGTAGCTGCTCAAACAGAAGCAGATGTCTATTTCCCTGAATTTAATTATAATGATTGGAATTGTGAAGAACTATGTCATCATCAAGAAGGAGATATTAAATATAAACACCTTGTTTACACAAGAAAAAAATAAAGAGCCATTAGGTTCTTTTTTATATACAATAAACAATATTTTTGATAAAATGAAAATAATAAGGAGGATAAACAATGACTAGAAGCGAAATAAAAACATGGGCAAAAGAAAAAATTAAAGGTAATATGTGGACTGTATTAGGTGCTATATTAATTGCTAATTTAATTGGCAGTATAACATCTTCAGTAACCGTAGAAAATGAAGGTATAGCCTTAGTAATAACTATTGGTGGTGGAATACTTGCTTATTTTATGGAAGTTGGTCTAATAAGATATATGACTAATTTTGTAAAAGGAAAAGAAACATCTTTTGAATTGTTATTTTCTAAGTTTAAAGACTGGAAACAAATAGTAATTACTTACTTGCACCAATTTGCTATTATCTTTTTATGGACATTATTATTTATAGTACCAGGTATTATAAAAGGGTATGCTTATGCACTAGTTGCATATATTATAGCTGATGATTCTAATATTTCATCAAAAGATGCACTGAAATTAAGTGAAGAAATGATGAAAGGCCATAAAGGAGAATTATTTGTTTTAGGACTAAGTTTCATTGGTTGGCATTTACTTGCAATATTAACACTAGGTATCCTAGAAATTTGGATTATGCCATATCAACAAACAGCAACAACAAAGTTCTTGCTTAACATCAAAGAAAACTACAAAAAAACAAAAGAAATTGAAGTTATTTAAATTAAAAGATAGTTATAAGACTATCTTTTTATGTCAAATAAAAAAACGATTGCTTGACTGCAAATAAATAAGTAGTGTATATTCTAAATATAATAGGGTGATTATATATGAACAAAATGAAACCAAACACAAATATCAAAAAGAAAAGAAAAAAAGAATTTGATACATTAAAAGCATTTTTTATTTTTTTAGGAGTATTTGCATTAATTTTAAGTGCTTTTTCTATATACGATTGGTATCAAGAAAAAAACTATGAAGTACCAGGAGTAGAAGAGTTAAAAAACAAAAAAGAAGAAATTGGTTATAGTGACAAAGATGATAATGAACAATTCTTAATAGATGCTCCATATGTTAATAATTTACCAAATGTAAGAAATCAATATGGTAATAATGATATTCAAGCAAAATTAGAAATACCAGGTCTAGAAATAGATACTTACGTTACAAGAACAGTTAATAATGAATATTATTTAGATCACAGTATATACAAACAAAAAGATGGAATTGGATATCCATTTATCGACTATAGAAATGTTGATTTAAAAAATGCCAAACAAATTAATATATATGGTCATAATTCACAAGTAGAGTCTTTACATGACAAGTTAGAACTAATTAACTTAAGAGCATACTTAGATAAAAACTTCTTTGATAATTATAAGTATATGTATTTAAGCATTGACGATGGAAAATATAAATATCGAGTAGAAGCAGTAAAGATTGTAACTGCAGCTGATCCAGAACATATGAAAGTAATTTTCTTTAGTGATGCAGATTTTGTTAATCATACAAGAAAACTATATCAAAATACAACATATATTAGAGAGGATACAAAAGTATCAAAAGATGATAAATTATTGATATTACAAATATGTAATTATAATCCACAAAATTCATACCTAATTATAATTGGTAAACAAGTATAAAAAACAAGAAAGTTTTGTAATGAAAACTTGCTTGTTTTTCTTTTTTGTGGTTAAATCATATTATAAGAATATAAAATAGGAGAGTAATGATATGGCATATGGAATAACAAGTGAATCACAATTAATTGATATCTATACAATTATGGATGGAATCAACAAATATCGTACAGCTATAGAAGATTTTGTAACATGCGGAAAAAAAGTAATAACAGCGAGCGAAATTTGTTCAGCAGATGCAATGTCAGTAGACAACGATACATTACAATATCCAATTGAATCACTAGGAACAGAAATACAAGCATTAAAAGATCAATTAAATGCTATTGCAGATGAAGTTCTTTTTGAAGCTCAATTAGTACGTCAATCACAATATAATGAATTACTTGAATATCAAAGACAACAAGCTTTGTTACAACAACAGCAACAAGGACAAAATCCATAGGAGGTAGAAGATGGCAAAATTAAAATACAATGAAACTTTAGTTAATAATGCAATCGATGAACTTGGTGCTGCTAGTAATCAATTAATTAATACAGAAGATGATATGCGTTCTGCATTAACAATTATTGCCAATGCCCAAGGAATTCATCATGTTCATACAGATACGCTATTCAATACACTTGGATTTCCTGCAGCATGTCAAGAGATGATTGAAGAAACAATTACAAGTATAAAAAATAGAGCAACAGAAATAGAAGCATATAACAAAGAATATGAAAATGCTTCATTCTTAGAAAAACTTGGTTCAACAGCAGGATTATTCTTAACAAAAATTTGTGAAGGTTTTGCATCAGCTGGAGAACAAATAGTTGATGGTTTTGCATCAGTGCTAGGAATGGGAGTTGGATTAGTTTCTAAAGATGCTCAAAATAGTATCGCTAACTTTATTAAAAAAGACCATGTTGGTGATTATTTTAATAATTTATATGATACTAGTCTAAAAAGTATGGTTATAAAAAGTTGGGCCTCAGAAAAAGGCTTAGCTTGTAATATATTTAAGGGTGTCGGTACCGGGCTTGGATATGCCGCTGCATTAGCAGCTGGAGGAGCAATTTCTGGAGGTTTATCAACTGGAACAATGATAGGTGCAAAAATGGGAGCCGCTACTTTGATGTCATCACTTCCGGCAGCAGCTACTATTGCTGGAGTTGCTGGTATTGGAGCTGGAACTCAAGCCGGATTAAAAGGTGGTCTTGATTATAATGACGCCTTCTGCTACGGAATCAAATATGGAGCAATTCAAGCAGGAACAACTGTTGTATTCTCCCTTGCCTTCAAAGCTTTATCAAAAGGATGGAATTTATTAAAATCAAAAATAAAAGGAACACCAAACTCTACAAGTTTAACTGTTGTCAACAATAATGGAACAATAGGTGGTGCAGGAACAACTCCGGGAGGAACACCTCCAGGTGGAACTCCATCAGGAGGAGCCGGAACTGCTGCAGCACCAAAAACTGGTTATACATTTAAAAGCAGTTATACAGCAGGTAATGGAAAAGCCTATACTTGTTTAGATGATGTATGGGATGATGTTGTTGGTGGTAACCTTTCTAAATCTCAACTACGAGATATTATTAAAAATACAGTTGGAATTGACGATAGTGGAATTGGACATACATTTATGTCTGATGCCATTAACGTAATGAAGGGTAAAGTACCAACTACTCCATCATGGAGAACACTTGCACAACAAATGGCTGGAACAGCTGATGAAACAATGGCAGCAGCAACAGGAAATATGGCTGGAACTGGAACAGGTACCGGTTCTTCAATGGCAGGTACTGTTGGAGATGATATGTTTACATCATCTGGCTCATCAAGTTCACAAGTTGCACAAGATTTAGTAGAATCAACAACTCAAACTGGAGCTGGAACAACACAAGATGTTATTGAAGCAGCTGCAGGAGCCGGAGCAGATGATATGGCAGCTGCCTCAGCAAGAGATCAATTAAATTCAATCAGAAATAGTATGAATAAAATGGGTGAAAACCTAATTAAAGATCAAAATGCTTTAACAGCAGCTCAAACTGCTTTAGACGATGCTATTGCTAGTGGAGCAGACGATGCAACAATAGCATCATTAAAGAAAGCTGTAGAAAAAGCTCAAACAACATATAACGGACAATATCAAAGACTATTAGCAAAACAACAACAATACGTCGATTTAACCAAAGGTGGACAATTCGATGCTGTAGGAACAGAAAAATACAAATTAATAGTTGGAGATGATGTAGTAGCTGGACCAAATTCAGTAGATGGAAATATTACTACATTAAGAGCAGGAACAACAACTGCAAATGGAACCGTTGAATATCGCCCAAATTGGACAAACGCAACAGCTAAAGCAGAAGGTCAAATAAATGCTCGTGAGTTTGCAAAACTATTAGATGACCAATATGGTCCAGTAGTTCCAACTCCAACAGCACCACCAACAGCTTTAGCAACAATTGGGCCAACTGCCTTAGCAACTCTTGCTCCATCAATAGTACCAACATCTCCTGGAACGGCACTAGCAACAATTGGCCCAACAGGTCTAGCAACAATTCCGCCAAAAGGACCAACAGCACTTGTGCCAACAACACCACCAGGACCAATTGCAACAATTGTACCATCAATAGTGCCAACTGTAACAGTTGTGCCAACTATTGCGCCTCCAATTACACCAGTAAAAGGAGATACAATTATCTTTGGTGTTGTTGAACCAAAAGAAATTGTTCCAACACCATCAATTACAATTATTCCTGGAACAGTTGAACCAGTAACAACACCACCAATAATTACGACACCACCTGTTATAACAACACCACCGGTAATAACAACTCCGCCGGTAATAACAACTCCACCAGTTATAACAACACCGCCAATAATTACGACACCACCAGTAGTAATAACAACACCACCACCGGTAATAACAACACCGCCAATTGTTACTACAGCCCCACCAGTAATTACAACAACCCCACCAATCGATCAAGAATATGTTCCAATTCCAAATACAGGAATCGGAGGAAGCAGAAGTTCAAGAGGATTTGGCGTTGCTCCAGCAGTTGCTGGTGCAGTAGCGGGTATTGCTGGAATAGTAGGTGGAAGTCTACTTAGAAGTGGAACACGAGATTATAGAGAAAAAGAAGAAGAGGAAAGTGAGGAGTAA
>JAGARQ010000018.1 GCA_017622175.1 Bacilli bacterium
ATAACACTCCTATCTTTTATATTTTTTTACCATGGCCTCTTCTACAACTGGTTCTACATAATCATCAATTGGTTCATCAAGAGAGAATAATTCTCTTACAATAGATGATGAAATATATTGATATTCTTGATCTGGGAATAAGCAAATTGTACTTAGTTCTCTATTACTTAGTTTTCTATTTGTTGTTGCTAATTGAATTTCTGAATCAAAGTCTGTTACTCCTCTTAAACCTCTAATCATGGCTTGGCATTCGTATAACTTTGCCAATTTATAGGCTGCACCTGTTCCTGTTACTACTTGTACATTATCTAAATCTTCTACTGTTTTCTTTACTAGCTCTACTCTTTCTTCTAATGTAAAAAATGGTTTTTTAGATGAGTTTTGCATTACTGCTACTACTACTTCATCAAATAAATTACTGGCTTGATGGATTACATTTAAATGTCCTTTTGTGATAGGATCAAAACTACCTGCGTAAAATACTTTTTTCATAAATCTTTTTCACCTCTGCTTGTGTTTTTTCTTTATTTACATTATTAATTACAATGTCATATTTTCCTTCTTCATAGTCGATTCCTGAACTATCTCTTTTCTTAAAATAATCTGGGGTTACATCTCTTTCTTGAACAGCTCTTTTAATTACTCTTTCTAATCTTATTTCATATGGAGCATCAACCCATATTCTTAAATCACTTTCATCAAAATATTTGGTTTTGGGTAAAAGAACATAATCTAGAAGAATTATTTTATTTGGATTATTTTCAATTATTTGATCAATAATTTGTTCCATATGATGCCATGTGATATCAGTAAGCTTTTGCATTTGTTCTGGTATTGTAAAAACAATCTTTCCTAAAACTTTTCTTTGCACCTCTTTATCTATTACTACATCTGTTCCAAATGTATTTTGAAGAGCTGCTTGTACTTCTGGAAACGTTAATACTTGGTGTGATATTTGATCAATATCTACATGTAGCATTCTGTCGTCTAAGCTTTCTAATGTTTTGGCAATAGTACTTTTTCCACTACCACTTTTTCCTACGATTGAAATTATCATTATTATCACCTCTCTAATTGCATTATAGTTCTTTTTCTTATATAATAAAAATATATATATTTTATGTTTACCATAACTGGAGGTTATAATAATGAATGTAAGTTTTGAGTACTATAGAATCTTTTATGTTGTTGCTAAAACCGGTAATATTACTAAGGCTGCTGATGAATTAATGATTAGTCAACCGGCAATTAGTAAATGTATTAAACATTTAGAAGAACAGCTTGGTGGACAATTATTTGTTAGAACTAAAAGAGGTGTTGTTTTAACTGAAGAAGGTAAAGAATTTTATCGATATATAAAACAAGCTATTGAATATATCAATAATGCAGAAAGTAAGTTTTCTGAAATGATTCATTTAGAGACTGGTACTATTAGAATTGGCTCTAGTACTACTTTAACTAAGAGATTTTTAATGCCTTTTATGGAAATATTTCATAAGAGATATCCAAATATAAAGATTGAAATTGAAACTCGAGTTTCTGGGGAATTGCTTTCTAGACTTAGACAAGGTTTGATTGACTTAGTTATTTTAAATTTACCTTATCATGATGATAATGATATTGAACTTATTAAAGTTAAAGATATTCATGATTGTTTTGTAGTTGGGAAAGCATATAAACACTTAGTTGGGAAGAAAATGACATTAGATGAAATTACTAAGTATCCACTTGTTTTTCAAGCACATGGTTCAACTACAAGAAGATTTTTAGATGATTATGCAGCAAAAAATGGAATTATATTTAAACCAGATTTAGATTTAGCGGGATTTTCATTGGTAACTGAGTTTACTCAAATTGGATTTGGCATTGGCTTTGCCACAGAAGATTATATTGAAGAGGAACTTAAAACTGAAAAATTATATAAATTAGATGTTGTTCCAGAGATACCTAAAAGAGAAATTGGAATTGCTTATTCAAAAAGAAATATTCCAAGTTTTTGTACAAAGAAATTGATTGAAATCATATTAAATAAACAAGTATTTTAGTACTTGTTTTATTTTACATATTGGACATTAATATTATTATGGTTTTCTTTTCATAAATTAGTCTTATTGTTATACTTATAATAGGGTGAACTATATGAAAAAGATAGAATTACATTTACATTTGGATGGTTCTTTAGATATTGATTATGCAAAAGAACTTGTTGGAAGAAATGTTTATAATGAGATGGTAAGTAGTAGAGATGGTAGTTTAGCACAATACTTAGAAAAGTTTTATTTACCAGATGAATTAATGACTGATTATAATGTTATAGTAGAATTTTCATATCGTTTAGCAAAACAATTAGAAAAAGAAGATGTAATTTATGCAGAAATTAGATTCTGTCCTACTTCACATAATAAAAATATATCTGTTGATAGAGTTATTACAGGAATTAGAGAAGGTCTTTCAAGAGTACCTACAGTTAAAACTAATTTAATATTTTGTATGAGGAGAAATTACTCTTTTGATGAGAATTTAGAAATTATTAAACTAGCTAAGAAATATTTAGGTAATGGCTGCTGTGCAATCGATTTAGTTGGGGATGAAGCAAGTTATGAGACTAAGTATTTCCAAGAGTTATTTGAAATTGCAAGAGATTGGAACATTCCATTTACAATTCATGCTGGAGAAGTTGGTTCTTACGAAAGTGTTTTAGAAGCTATTAAATTTGGTGCTAAAAGGATTGGTCATGGTATTAGAAGTATTGATGATATGGATACTATTGAAGCATTAAAGAAAAATAAAGTTTTTTTAGAAATTTGTCCTGATAGTAACTTAGATACTAAAGCAGTTTATTCTATTGGAGATCATCCGATTAGAGGACTTGTTGATTTAGGGGTTAATGTTACGATTAGTACTGATAATCGTACAGTTTCTAATACAAGTTTAGATAATGAATATAATTTACTTCGTAAATATTTAGGATTTACTGATGAAGATATATTAAACTTTAATTTAAATGCTATTGAAGCTGCGTTTATTAGTGAAAAAGAAAAACAAGAACTTAGAGATAGATTACTTGATAAGTAGTCTATTCTTTTTATTTATGATAAAATATTATTGAGGTTTTATTATGAATTTATTAAAAGAATGTAGATTATGTCCAAGAAATTGTGGCATAAATAGATATGAAAAAGTTGGTGTTTGTGGAGCAACTGCGAAAGTAAAAGTTTCACATTATAGTTTACACGAATGGGAAGAACCTGTTATATCTGGAACTAATGGTAGTGGTACTGTTTTCTTTTCTCATTGTAATTTAAAGTGTATTTTTTGTCAGAATAAAAAAATTAGTACTGATGGATATGGAAAAGAAATTACAAATAAACGTCTAGGTGAAATATTTTTAGAACTTCAAGATAGAGGTGCTCATAACATAAATCTTGTAACTCCAACACATTATGTTCCCCAAATAGTTAAGGTTTTAAAGACGGTTAAAGATAAGGAATTAAAAATTCCTGTTGTTTATAATACAAGTAGTTATGAAAATGTTGAGACTATTAAATTATTAGATGGATTAGTTGATATATATTTAGCAGATTTAAAATATTTTGATGATGAACTTGCGATTAATTATTCTAATTGTAAAAATTATTTTGATGTTGCTTGTAAAGCTATTGATGAAATGTATAAACAAGTTGGAGAAGCTGTTTTTGAAAATGATTTAATGAAGAAAGGCCTTATTATAAGATTACTTATTCTTCCAGGTCATAAAGAAGATGTTAAAAAAATAATAAATTATGTGTATAATAAATATAAAGATAATGTTTTCATAAGTATAATGAATCAATATACACCAGTTACTAAGTCATTAGTTTATCCAAATTTAAATTGGACTGTTACTGAGAGTGAGTATTGTGATGTTATTAATTATGCTTGTGATTTAGGCGTTACACATGCTTTTATTCAAGAAGGAGAAACTGCTTTAGAAAGTTTTATTCCTGATTTTGATTGTAGTAATGTATAGGAGGATTTATGGAAAAGAATTCATTAGTTGCAACTAATACGGAATTAACTACAGATGGTATTTCTTTAGGAAAATTCTTTAATGATTATAAAAACAATGAAGAAAGAATTAGAAATATTAAGTTTTTTAGAGAAAATCCGATGTTTTCCCCAAAGATTAATTATACATTTAATTCTGGAAATTTATTTCTTGGTTATAATATGGAATTTATTCCTGGATGTATTACATTTAAAGATGCTGTAGGAGATGAAAGTTATACTCATGAAGATAAATTAAGAGCTATTAATGGTGTTTTTGCTAAGCTTAAAATGTTACATAAATGTGATATTTTAGTTGGAGATATGCATGCTCAAAATATTATGTTTAATTCTGAAGATGGATATATTGTTGATTTAGATGAAGTTAGATTTTTAGAAGAAGATGCTGGTAAATTTGATAGTGCATATTATTTAGTTTCAGAAGATGGAAC
>JAGARQ010000019.1 GCA_017622175.1 Bacilli bacterium
ATTTCTAAATCGTTTTTTAATTCCTTTAACATTTGAATCTTTGCATCACTTTCAAATCCTGGTAAAACACGACTAGCATGGGAGTCGTCAAAGAGTTTACCACCAATTTCTAAGTACAGTTTATCAAACATCTTTATTCTTTCTTTAATTTTTTTACTTTGTAGCTTTATATATTTTTTATTATCAAATCCGGTTCTCATTTGACACCTCCTCCGACTATATAAATATCGTAACACTTATTTTTTAATTTTAGAAGAATTTAGGCAAAATTTTACGAATTATTTTTTTCGTATCTTGAAATAAGTTAATTATTTTCTTATAATTTAATTAAGATATGGAGGTAATTATGAAAAGTGTAGTTATTACTGGTAGTGCCAGAGGATTAGGTTTTTGTATGGCTAAATTGTTTAGAGAAGCTGATTATAATGTTGTTATTAGTGATTTATTTGAAGATAAGTTAGTTGATGCTAAAAATGAATTAGAAAAGATTGATAGTAAAGGGAAGGTTTTATATAAAGTTTGTAATGTTACTAAGAGTAATGATATAGGAGATTTAATTGATTTTTCTGATGAAAATCTTGGTAATATTGATATTTGGATTAATAATGCGGGTGTAAATCAACCTGATAAAGCTATTTGGGAATTATCTGAAAAAGAAATTGATTTAGTATTAGATGTTGATTTAAAAGGAGCAATTATTGGATCTAAACTTATTATGGAATATATGATAAAAAAGAAAAGAGGGGCAATTTACAATATTGAAGGATATGGTTCTAATGATGCGATGATGCTTGGACTTTCAATATATGGTTCTAGTAAAAGAAGTATTACATATTTTACTCAAGCTCTTGCGAAGGAAAGCGAAGAAAGAAATACTGGAGTTATTGTAGGAAGATTAAGTCCTGGTATTATGATTACTGATTTTATTACTAATGCCCTTGGTAATGGTGAGAAAATTGAACTTCCTGAAAAGACTAAGAAAGTTTATAATATTTTAGGGGATTATCCTGAGGTTGTAGCGGAATTTTTAGTTAATGGAATGATTAATAATAAAAAGAATAATGCACATATTGAATGGTTAACAACAAGAAAAGCTGCATGGAGATTTATGACTGCAGGATTTAATAAACGTGATTTCTTTAAGGAAAAGTAATATGAAAGATATATTTAAAGTTATTTGTTTGATATTTTTAATTATTTTAATAACAGTAATTTGTTGTTTTATATTTATTCCTAATGTTTCAAAGTTTAATGAAACTGGTCTATACAAATATATTGAAAATAATAAAGATAATGTAGATCAAGTTATTGTGAGAACTGTTACTTTGCTTGGAGAAAATTGTTATAAGATTAATGTTTTAGATGGTTATAATATTTTAAATAACATTTCTTTTAAGAAAAAGGTTAATATGTCATGTACTGATTCTGATATGTATATTGAATTTTATTTTAAAAATAATGAAAAACGTATTTTATCTTTTGAATGTGGTAATATGCATTATAAAGATGAAAAGTATGAATTAAAAAATGAAGTTATTTTATATAATAAAGATCAGTATGTACCATCTAAGATAAATAATGGAATGATTATAGTGTCAGATAGTGATAAAGTAGAATGTAAATAGTTTGGGGGATTATATGGAAAAGAGAATTGAAAAAGCTAAAAAGTAAATTAAAAGTTAGGTTACTTAGGTAACCTTTTTAATTTATGTAAAATTATGTTTTATTTTTTTGTTTTATTGTATAAAATTTTATTAAGTGGTAAAATGCTTATGTAGTAAAATAGGATACATGGAGGATATGTTATGTTAGAGATTAAAGGTATTAGTAAAATATATATGACTGAATCTTTTGATCAAAAGGCTTTGGATAATGTTAGTATATGTTTTAGAGAAAATGAATTTGTTTCTATTTTAGGACCTTCTGGTAGTGGTAAAACAACTCTTCTTAATATTGTAGGAGGGCTTGATCAATATACTGCTGGAGATTTAATTATAAATGGTGTTAGTACTAAAGAATATAATGATAGAGATTGGGATACTTATAGAAATCATAGTATTGGTTTTGTATTCCAAAGTTATAATTTAATATCTCATCAAAGTATTTTATCTAATGTAGAACTTGCACTTACTTTATCTGGTGTTTCTAAGAAAGAAAGAAGAAAGAAGGCAGAAGCTGCCTTAAAGAAAGTTGGATTAAAAGATCATATTTATAAAAGACCTAATCAACTTTCTGGTGGGCAAATGCAAAGAGTTGCGATTGCTCGTGCTTTAGTAAATAATCCAGATATAGTACTTGCTGATGAACCTACAGGGGCGCTTGATTCTAAAACTAGTGAACAAATAATGGATTTATTAAAAGAAGTTGCTAAAGATAGATTGGTTATTATGGTTACACATAATAGAGAATTAGCTGAAGAATATTCTACTCGTATAGTTGAATTAAAAGATGGTAAAGTTACTAATGATACTAATCCTTTTGATGGAGTTAAAGAAAAGAAAAAAGATAGTAAGAAAGTTAAGAAAACTAATATGAGCTTTGGTACTGCACTTGGACTTTCTTTAAACAATTTAATGACAAAGAAGGGAAGAACATTCTTAACTGCATTTGCTGGATCTATTGGTATTATTGGTATTGCGTTAATTTTATCTTTATCGAGTGGAGTTCAAAATTATATTGATAGAGTTCAAGAAGAAACTCTTACTTCATATCCATTAACTGTTGATGCGGCTACTATTGATATGACATCTATGATGACTGAGATGCAAGAAAAACAAAATAAGGAAATTGAAAAGAGTAAGGGAAGTAATAAAGTTTATTCTAATAATACTATTGGAGATATGATGAGTATTTCTAGTAGTAAAGTTAAATCAAATAATATTAAAGATTTTATTAAGTATATTAATGATGGTAAAAAACTTGATGAATATACAACTGAGGTTAGTTTTCAATATAATTTGAATTTACAATTATTTAAGAGTGATACATCAAACGGTATTGTTCAAGTTCATCCTGATACAGTTTTAAAAAGTATGGGAATGAGTGATCAAGAAGGCCTAATGATGGGTGATGTTTGGGTTGAAATGTTTGAAAATGAAGAAATGAATAATCAATTATATGAAGTTGTTTCTGGTAGAATGCCTAAGAAATATAATGAAGTTGTTCTTTTAATGGATGAAAATAATAGAGTTACAGACTATGTACTTTATGCGATTGGATTAAAAGATCAAAAAGAACTTGAGGTTATGATGAAAGATATCATGGCTGGTAAAGAAATTGAAACTAAAACAACTAGTTATTCATATGATGAGATTTTAGATTTAGAGTTTAAATTATTATTAAATACTGATTATTATGAAAAAGTTGGTTCAACCTGGGTTAATAAAAAAGAAGATGAGAATTTCTTAAAGAATAAGATTGATTCTGCTGAAACTATTAAAATAGTTGGTATTATTAAACCTAATGAAAATGCTACTGTAGCAACTAATCCTATGGGTGGAGTATTATATACAAAAGATTTAGAAACTTATGTAATTAATAAGATTAATGAGGCTGAAATTGTAAAAGAACAAAAAGCTAATAGTGAGGTTAATGTTCTTACTGGATTTAAATTTAGTAATGATAAGTTTTCTATGAGTGACTTAACTATTGAACAACAAAAGTATTTAGCAAGTTTATCTCCTGAAGAGATGGCTAATTTAATTAATATGTATAAAGAACAAGAAAAAGCTACTTATGAGAGTGTATTAAGAGAACTTGGTTCTATAAATTTAGAAGAACCTATGTCTATTCATATTTATGCTAAAGATTTTGAATCTAAGGATATGATTAAAAATATAATTAATACTTATAATGATAAACAAGAAAAAGCTGGTCATGAAGAAAACGTTATTAACTATAGTGATATGGTTGGCTTATTAATGAGTGGTATTACTGGTATTATTGATATTATTAGTTATGTTTTAATTAGTTTTGTGTCTATTTCATTAGTAGTATCTAGTATAATGATTGGTATTATTACTTATATTTCTGTTCTTGAAAGAACTAAAGAAATTGGTATTTTAAGAGCAGTTGGAGCTTCTAAAAAAGATGTTTCAAGAGTATTTAATGCAGAAACATTAATTGTTGGTTTAGGAGCTGGTTTATTAGGTGTTTTAATTACACTTTTATTAAATATTCCAATTAATTTAATTATTAAATCATTAACTGATGTTAGTGGTATTAGTAAACTTCCATTAGGAGGAGCTATAGTACTTATATTTATTAGTACAGTACTTACTATGATTGCTGGATTAATTCCTGCAAAAGTTGCTTCTAAGAAAGATCCTGTTGAAGCATTAAGAACTGAATAAGAAAGTGTCTAGGAAACTAGATACTTTTTTTGTTATATAGTTAAATCTGGTAATATATATAGTGTCGTTATACAAATTTGAAATTTAAAAATTATAATGATAAAATGTTTCTTGTAACTATAGAATAGTAATATAAAAGGAGATATTTATGTTAAGAATTAAAGATATTATTACAAGAATGTTTAAACATAGTAGTGATAAACAACCTTGGTCTAATTATTATTTAGAAGAGCAAAGAGATATTAAGTATACAAATAAAAATATTTATGAATATATGGTTGAATGTGTTGGTCAAGATACTGATTTATTTGCATTAAATTATTTTGGAACAAGAATTACTTTTAGTGAAATGTTTGAAAAGGTTGATGTTGCGGCTAAAGCATTTAGATCTATTGGTGTTAAAGAAGGGGATATTGTAACTATTTGTGTTCCTAATACACCAGAAGCATTATATGCATTTTATGCTGTTAATAAGATTGGTGCAGTTGCAGATATGATTCATCCACTTTCTGCTGGAAATGAAATTAAATATTATTTAAATGAATCTAAATCAAGAGTATTAGTTTTATTTGATGGTGCTTATAGTAAAGTAGAAGATATTTTAGATGATACATTAGTGCATAAAACTATTATTGTTTCTCCAAAAGATTCTATGCCTAAGGGACTTTCTGTTGGATATACAATTACTCGTGGATGGAAAACTAAAAAGCCTAGATTTAATGATAGCGACTTTATGAGTTGGGGTTCATTTATGCTAAAAGGTATGATGTATAGTAAGAATTATACTTCTAAGATGAAGAGTGAAGATCTAGCTGTTATCTTACATAGTGGTGGAACTACTGGTAAACCTAAAGGTATTATGCTTTCTAACTTTAACTTTAATGCTGAGTGTCAACAAGCAGGACTTGTTTTACCGAGTATTAAGCCTAAAGAAAAGATTATGACTATTTTACCTAATTTCCATGGATTTGGTTTATGTGTTTCAATGCATGCTCCTTTATGTTTAAGAATGGAAGTAATTTTAATTCCAGAGTTTGAAGCTAAGAGATTCCATAAAACTATTCAAAAATATCGTCCAAATGCATTGGTTGGTGTTCCAACATTATGGGAAGCGATGTTAAGTAATAAGAGATTTGATGATGTCGATTTATCAGATTTAAAATATATGGTTAGTGGTGGAGATACTATGACTAATGGTATGGAAGAAAAGATTAATAATTTCTTACATACTCATGGAACTAAAATTAATATTTCTAAGGGTTATGGTATGACTGAGGCTGTTGCAGCAGTTGCCTTTACTTTTGAAGGAACTAATGAGCCTGGAGCTATTGGTATTCCAATGGTTGGAGCAGATATTAAGATTTGTAAAGTTGATACATGTGAAGAACTTCCTTTAGGTGAAGAAGGAGAAATTTGTGTTAATAGTCCAACTATTATGATGGGATATTTTAATAATCAAGAAGAGACAGATAATATTATTAAAACTCATGATGATGGTAAGAAATGGTTACATACTGGTGACTTAGGTTATATTACTCCAGATGGAATTATTTACTTTACTCAAAGATTAAAGAGAATGATTGTATCAAGTGGATTTAATGTTTATCCTGGTCAAATTGAACAAGTTATTGAAACTCATCCTGATGTTAGTAAATGTTGTGTTGTAGGAATTCCACATCCATATAAAATGCAAGTTGCTAAAGCATTTGTTGTTTTAAAAGAAGATGTTAAAGAAAGTTCAAAATTAAAGAAAGAGTTAAAAGAACTTTGTAAAGATAATTTAGCAGTATATTCTGTTCCAAAAGAATTTGAATTTAGAGATAGTTTACCAAAGACTTTAATGAATAAAGTTGACTTTAAAAAACTAGAAAAAGAAGAACAAGAAAAATACGATGAAAGTAATAAAAATAAGGAGTAGGACTTGCTACTTCTTATTTTTTTATGCTATTCTTATAATAGGTGGTTTAAATGGTAGAAGATAAGAGAAATTATGGAATAGATTTATTAAGAATATTTTCAATGTTCATGGTTGTTATATTGCATCTTTTAGGTGGAGGGGGAATGTTAGGTGCAAGTGCATCTAATGTTTCTGGAAATAGAATTTTATGGTTAATTGAAATTGCTTGTTATTGCGCGGTTAACTGTTATGCAATTGTATCAGGATGGGTTGGATATAAAAGTAAATTTAAATTTACTAATATTATAGTTTTGTGGTTACAAGTGTTTTTCTATTCGTTTTTAATTAATCTTATATTTTTACTGGCTGGATGGCAAGATTTATCTTTAGGAAGTATTAAAAGCATGTTTTTCCCAGCAATGAATAAAGAATATTGGTATTTTACGGCATACTTTATTATGTATATGTTTATTCCTGTTTTAAATTTATTGCTTGATAAATTTAATAAGAAACAAATGGGCGTATTTTTAGGTATTGGTTTTATAGCGTTTAGTCTGTTACCTACCTTTTTAATGGAAGATCCATTTTCTTTAATGTGTGGTTATAGTGCTTGGTGGCTAGCATATTTATATTTAGTTGGGGGATTTTTAAATAAATATAAAGTTTTTTCTAGAGGAAGTGTGTTTGATTATCTTACATATTATGGCTGTTTAGTTTTATTTACTTTTTTATCTAAAGTTAATTTAGAATATTTAACACCCAAATTATTTGGAGAAGTTAGATATAGTATGATGTTTGTTGAATATACATCACCAACAATTTTGTTTTGTGGAATATTTTTAGTTATTGCATTTTCAAAAATGAAGTTTAATGGTTTCTTTAACAAATTAATTTCATTTTTTGCACCAATATCATTTGGAGTATATTTAATTCACTGTAATAACTTAATGCTTGGTAAGTTTTGGGTTGGTTCATTTTCTAAATTTACTGATTATAGGATAATAAAAATGGTTTTATATGTATTTGTTTTAGCGTTATTAGTTTATTTAATTTGTTCTTTAATTGATTATATTAGACATTTATTATTTAAATTATTTAGAGTTAAAGAATTTATTTTAAAATTAGAAAATAAGTATGCAAAAGATTTATTTAAAATATCAGATTAGTCTGATATTTTTTGTTTTTGGTATTATAATAGTATATGCAACTTAAAATTTACAAAATTTCCAAGTAAAGTTGGTAGAATGCAACTGGAATTTTTCATAAAATTAATTGTGAGAAGAGGTGATTAGATGAAGTTTGGAGATAAATTAATTATCTTAAGAAAGAAACATAATCTTTCTCAAGAAGAACTTGCTTCAAAACTTAATGTTTCAAGACAGTCAGTGTCTAAATGGGAAAGTAATAATACTTATCCCGAAACTGATAAAATTATTCAAATATGTAATTTATTTGAGTGTAGAATGGATGATCTTATTAATGAGAAAATAGTTGATGTAGATCAGGTAATGAGGAAGAATAAAAATAATTTAAGTATTGTTTTTGATTCTTTATTGGAGTTTATTACGAAAAGTATTAATATGTTTTCTAGTATGAAATTTACAAGTTTTTTAAAATGCTTTTTTGAACTAGGAATACTAATATTAATATTATTTGTATGTGGGTTAATAATATCTAGTATTTGTACAAATGTAATTATGGATTTGGTTGGATTTTTATCAAGAGATATTTATTATTCAATATATAATATTGTTCAAGCAATTATAGAAATTGTTTTGGTATGTTTTTCTGGAATTATAATTGTTCATGTATTTAAAATTAGGTATTTGGATTTTTATGATAAAGCAGTAAATGATGAAAATACTAATTCTAGTAAACCAGATGTTGTTTTAGAAAATAATACTAAAGTTAATAAGAAAGAAAATAATAAAGTACATTTTAATATAAATAAAGAACCTAAAATTATTATTAGAGATAAGCATACTACTTTTGCATTTTTAACTACTTTATCAAAACTTATTATTGGTATTGTTAAAGCTACTTTAGCTGTTATTAGTATGATGTTTGTAGGCATTTTAATTGCAGTTATTTCATTGTTTGTTATTTCATTATTTTTTACTAAATATTCTGTCTTATTTTTAGGCGTTGATCTTGGATTAATTGGAATAGGAATTATTAATGTTATTATTTTAGTTATTCTTACTTATTTTATTATTAATAAAAAGGTTGATTTAAAAAAGATGTTTTTTATATCTTTATCAGCAGTTTGCTTAATTGGAATTGGTATAGGTATTGGATGTATTGGAATATGTGAATTTAAATTTTTAGATGATTTAGAAGGAATTCCTGGCAAAGAAATTTCTAAAGAAATTAATCGTAATGTTGTTGCAAATTTAGTAATAGATGTTCATGATATGGAAGGTTATACAATTAGAATTGATAATTCTATGAGTGATGATATTATTAAAGCTGTTGGAACTAATCATGAAAAATATTTCAAAAATATCAATAGTTGGTCTAGTACTGATTATGGAATGAGAATATATAGTTTTCATAATTCTTCTTATTTGGAATTTAATGATTTTATAAATGTTTTAAGTCATGATTTAGAAAATAAAATATTTAGAGATTATTATTCTCCTGATGGTAAATTAGAAATTGTTTGTAATGAGAGAGTAGCGAATATGTTAATTGATAATGCGAAAAAGATACATTTAGTTGATTATGAAAAGACTGAATTTGGATATAAAGTAAATGGATATGATCAAAAAATATATTTAGATTATAAATGTGAAATGAAATATAATGCCTTAACTGGGGAATATTCTTATGATGATAAGTGTGTTTGTACAAAAGAAGTTAGAATGGCTCCTAATGGTGAAATAATTGATTTTGATTGTAAGTACAAAGACGAGTAATTCGTCTTTTTCTTTTATTATTAAGAGTTTTAGTATATAATAGTAAACATTAGGAGGGTTATTATGACAAATAGAGAATTACGTGGTTATGTACAACGTTTATATAAATATAAAAGTATTAGTGATAGACAATTTAGTAATGCGGTTAATAATTTAGAGCAATTACGTGAAAGTGATCCATATTTTTACTATTTTAATATGGGTAAATTGCATAGTTTATTTGGTAATCCGAATGATGCGATATCTTATTTAGAACAAGCTCTTGTTTTAAAACCAGAGAATCCAACTTGTTACTATAATATGTATAAGTGTTATGTAAAAAATGGAGATTTTGCTAAAGCGTATGAAGTTTTAAATGGATTTGTTTTTTATAATGAAAAAGAAGTTGATTTTTCTTTTCCTTTAGATTTATTAAATACTATTAAGTTTTTAGATGAGGGGTTTTTAACTTATTTAAATAATAATTCTTTTGTTGTTCCAAGTACAAAGTGTGGTTTTAATGACTTATGTGATAGTCCTGAACTTTCTAGATTATATAATGAAGTATTAATGGCTTACAATAAAAAAGATTTTATGGAAGCATTAAGTAAATTAATAAGAATGGATTACATAATTCGAGAGAGAAATTATCCAATGGAAGTAGATACATTAATTACTTTATTAAAGACTGTAAAAGAAAAAGAAGCTAAGTATTATATGAATGGACTTACAGAAGATAGTCTAAAGAATGAAGATTATATTGTATATTGTGATTATTGTTTAAGACTTTATGAACTTGGCAAGTATGATCAAGAAAGTTTTTTTAGAAAGATTCAAGAAATTATTGAGAGTGGGGCATTAGATAGTGCTAGTTATTTACTTGATGAAGTTTCTGAAAGAAAAGATTTTGAAAATTATTTAGATATAGTTGATTATTTAAGAGGGTTTATTAGAGAGAAAAAGGAATTTAATTTACTTAGTGAAGAAAATCAAAAAGATTTTACTTCTAAAAGATTACATGCTAAGTCTAAATATAAGAAGAAATTAAATCAAGCATGTTTAGATGAATATACTGCGTTAAAAGATGAGTATGGCCTTAAAATATGTGATTATTATATTGCGAAAGTTATGTTTAGAATGGGAATGTTTTCGCAAGCGAAAGAGAAATTTTTAAGTTATTTAGAACAGGGTGGAGTTAAAACAGAAAAAGCTTATATGTTTTTAGCTAAAATTGAGAAAATTCAAAAGAATATACCTGAGTCTAAGAGATATATTAAAATGATGAAGAAGATTCATAGGGTATTCCCAAGAGATTTTGAATATTTAACTGATAAACTTTATGGTAGAAAAAAGAAAGTTAAAGTTGAATAAGATAAGTTTGATCAACATGATGAGGTTAAAAAGAAAAAATCTCGTAATATTAAGATGAATGAAGATGATTTTGCTAGAAGTGAAAACGACGGAGTACTTGGCTTTTATGATGCTGATGTAGATGGTAAACTTTCGATTATTAGGGGCTTATTACAAACAGGTCATGAAAGTGTTGCTAATAAGTTATTAGAGGAAGTAAAGAAAGAATGTGCTCCTGAAGAAAAAGGAAAAGTTTTACAATTTGCTAGAAATAAAAAGATTTATAAAAATCAAAATAGAACTAGTTCTTCTTAAATTGCTAGTTCTATAAAAAACATTAATATTATACCTAGAACAAAGTACATAAATGTTACTTTGTTCTTTTTATATTTAAATGATGTTGGTAGAAATTCATATATAGATATATCTATCATAATACCAGCTGTTATGGCTAAGATAATGCTTAATAATAGTGGAGTTATAATATCTTTTAAAAAAACATAAGCAATTATTGCTCCAAAGGTTTCTGAAAAACCTGATATAAAAGTATATTTAAAAGCTTTTAATTTGCTTTTTGTAGAATAATAAATTGGTATAGCGATTGATAATCCTTCTGGGATATTATGTAATGTAATAGCAATAGCTAGTTTATATCCTAATTCTTGATTTAATGATGATGTAATAAATGTAGTTATTCCTTCTGGAATGTTGTGTAACATTAATGCAAGAGATGCCATTATACCTAATTTATACAAGTTGTCTTTTTTATATTTTTCTGTTTTATTATCTATTAATGTTGAGAGTAATATTCCAATTACAATAAATATTGTACATATTATAAGGGATGGAAATGATTTATATTTTTCATTTAATAGATTTGTTGCTTCAGGTATTAAAGATATTAAGGAAATTGTGATCATTACTCCTGATGCAAATGCTAAGATATTAGCAATTAAGTTGTCTTGTTTTTTGATTTTAAAAAAACAAGGGATTATTCCTAGTGTTGTTGTAAGACCTGCTAAAGTTGTAATTAAAAGTGATATTTTTATATTCATGGTTTTATTATATGTTTTATACTGGAAATTATTTGTATTTTATGATAAAATACGAAAGAAATGAGGGGATATGTATGAATTATGATTTAAAAATGGAAGAAATTATTAAAAATGCTTGTGAAGGAAGTAGCTTACTTCTTCATGCTTGTTGTGCTCCTTGTAGTTCTACTGTTTTAGAAAGACTAGGTAATTTCTTTAAAATTAGTATTTTATATTATAATCCTAATATTACAAAAGAAGATGAATATTTAAAAAGACTTGAAGAGATTAAAAAGTTTACTAGTGGTTTTAAAACTAAATATCCTGTTACTGTTATTCCAGGTAGATATGATATAAGTGAATTTTTTGATATTGCTAAGGGACTTGAAAATGAACCTGAAAGAGGCAAAAGATGCTATAAGTGTTATTTGTTAAGACTTGAAGAAACTGCGAAGGTTGCTAAAGAAATGGGTTTTGATTATTTTACAACAACACTTAGTTTAAGTCCTTATAAAGATGCTAATTGGATTAATGAGATAGGAAGTAATTTACAAGATAAATATAGTGTTAATTTCTTATATTCAGATTTTAAAAAGAAAAATGGTTATAAGAGAAGTATTGAACTTTCTCATGAGTTTAATTTATATAGACAAGATTATTGTGGATGTGTTTATTCAGTAAGAGATAAAATTATTGATTAGTTAAAGGGTTTGGTTGAATGGAAAAATATATTGAAAGTATTGATGAATTAAATTTAGGTAGGAAAATTGGCGGAGGTAGTTGTAGTGGAGTTTTTTATATGGAACCTGGAGTTTTATTTAAAAGATTTAATGAAGACTATACTGATTTAAGTGATCCTATTAATGTTGAATTTTTTGAAACAATTAAGACTATTTCTGGCATTGATTATTTACCTTTTATTATTAGGGGTAGAGATATATATAGGAGTAGAGATGAATTATTTGGTTATTCTATGGATGAAGTTAGTGCTTTAGAACTTGATGATATTTCAGATGATACTTTAATAACTGACTTGATGAGTGGTTTTGAAGGACTTAGACCAGGTATTAGAAATTTATCTGATAATTTTGTTAAGACTGAGGATATTGGTGGAGACAATATTATGTTTAATGGAAATATGTATTTACTTGATCTTGATTTAAGTTTAATTGATAGTAGGTATATTCCTGATGAATTATATGAAGATACTAGAAAAAAGGTTTTTAAAAGTTTATTTAAAAGAATTACTGGTACTTATTATAGTGGAAATATTTCTAATGATGATTATTTGGCTTATATGAGTCAGTTAGTTGATTATTTGAGTAATTCTAGTGGTTTTCAAGTTAAGACGATTAAAGACGTTAAAAAGACATATAAAAAGACTACTTTTAATTAGTAGTCTTTTTCTTTTGTTTTGTTTTTAATTCTTCTGTTAAGTCAGGAATTATTCTTGTACCACGAGATGTGTATTCATCATAATTAACTATTTCTGTTTCATTTTCTCTTATTTTATAAAGGGTTGATTTAAAATTAGTTATATCATGGACAATAAATGCAAATAAGTCGTATCCTTCTTCTTGAATATATGTTTTTAAGTATTCAATCATTTGATTAATTTCATCTATATTTTCTTTTGGATTTTGTAGGTGAAGAAATGATGATGCGACACTATGATTTTCTATATTGTGTTTTTTTAATCCATTAAGTGAAGCTTTATTTAAATCAGATATATCTGTTGGACACATGCTCATAGTAAGCATTTCATTATAATTAAAGTTAAATTTCTTACACATATACTGAACCCAATTATAATCGCTCACTGTTGTTTTATTTGAATGGAAGGCTGCGGTATCAACCATGGCGGAAAAACATGCTGCTTTGATGTCATCTAATGATAAACGACGAGTAAAGTTTCTTGCGATTATACAACTAGTTGAACAAGCTCTTTCGTTTTGATAATGTTTACAGGTAATTTCTTTTTCTGTTGGATGATGGTCGATAATTGCGACTATTTCTCCTGGAACTATTCTTTCATGATGGTCAACTAAAATATATTTATCATCTGGATTTTCTGGAAGTGGTTTTTGATATTTAGTTGGATTTATTCCTAAATAGTTTGCAAGCATAATATTTTCTTCAGATATTTCATCTGGAATGATAAATTCTACATCATAGCCAAGTTGTTTCATAATCTTTTCAAGTAAATAACCACTTACAATACTATCATTATCTGGATTTTCATGGCCTAGAATAATAAATTTACTCATAAAATCACCTCTAATTGTTCTTATTATAACAAATATTGTCATAAAGTTATAGTAAATAAAGTTGTAAATATTTTAAGTTTAATATATACTAGAAGGGTAGAAAGTGAAGTGATATACGTGAAGTATTATTGTATAGGTATTAAAGGTACAGGAATGTCAACGCTTGCACAAATTTTATTTGATTTAGGTAATGAAGTAAGCGGTTATGATGATGCTAGAGGGCATAAATTTACACAAGATGGTTTAGAAGAAAGAGGTATTGAAATTTTCTATGACCATGATCATGAAATAGATAAAGACACTATTGTTACTTATAGTGTTGCTTTTAAAGAAGATCATCCAGAACTTGTTAGAGTTAAGGAACTTGGTCTTACAATTAAAAGATATCATGAAATTATGGGAGATGTTGTTTCACAATTTGAAACAATTGGTGTTAGTGGTACACATGGTAAAACATCAACTTCTTCTATGATTAAACATGTACTTGAAAATACAGTTGGATGTAATTATTTTATAGGTGCTGGTGATGGTAAAGCTACTCGTGATAATAAATATTATGTAGTTGAATCAGATGAATTTAATCGTCATTTTAAAGCGTATCATCCAGTTTATTCAATTATTACAAATATTGAATGTGAACATATGGAAATATATAAAGATATAGATGATATTCGTGATACATTTGAGATTTTTGCTAATCAAACTAAAAAGTTGGTTGTGGCAAATGGTGACAATGAAGAGGTTAGAAAAATTAATTATAAAACACCAGTTAAATTTTATGGATTTAATGAGAATAATGATATTGTAATTAAGAATATGGAAATTACTAATGATGGTCCTAAATTTGATTTATATATTGAAAATGAATTATATGGAACATTTACTATTCCTGTATTTGGAGAACATATGGTTGCTAATGCAGCTGCGGCTATTATGATTTGTCGTGAAATTGGTATTTCTAAAGAAGATATTATCAAGTATTTTGCTAACTTTAAAAATGCAAAAAGAAGATTTGCGGAAGATAAGATTGGTAATACTGTTATTATTGATGATTATGCTCATCATCCAACAGAAATTAAAGTTACTTTAAATGCAGCTAGACAAAAATATCCTGATAAAAGATTAGTTGTTGTTTTTAGACCTAATACTTTCTCTAGAACAGTAGATTTTACTGATGAGTTTGTTGAAGCATTTAATATGGCTGATGTTAGTTATTTAACTGAGATTGATTCTAATCGTGAAAAGCAAGAGGATTATCCTGGAGTTACATCTCATATGATTATTGATAAGTTAAATAATGGTGATATTATAAGTGAAGATACAATTGATAAGTTAAAAGATGAGAAAGATTCTGTAGTTTGTTTTATGGGATGTGCTTATGTTGATTCATTAATTAATGCTTTTAAAGATATTATGAAATAGGAGAATATTATGTTAGAAAGTTTTAAAGGCAAATACGTTAAATTATTAGTTAGTACAAATAGTGGAGCAGGTATTGCAGGAGATGGTATTCAAAGAGTTTATAATGCTATGATTACTGTATTTGGTACTGTAAAAGATTATGATAAACAATTTTTAGAGTTAGAAAATACTACAACTTTATATCATGCTGGAATTGAATGTTCTTATGAAAAAGTAACATTTGCTAGTGTAGAAGCGCAATTTAATAATATTAAACCAGTTCAAAGTTTTGAAAATAAGAGAGCTTTAATTAATATAAATAATATTATTGAAGTTGCTGAAATTGAATAATTTAATTTAGATATTGTTTAATAAAAAAACTTGTGTTACAATGATTTTGCACGTAAAAGTGTTAGTCATTGTATATATGTCCTGTTGGTGAAGTGGTTTAACACGCTACCCTCTCAAGGTAGTATTCGTGGGTTCGAAACCCATACAGGATACCATGATTATTACTGGAACTAGTTTCCAGTTTTTTTATGTAATTTTATGTTTATTAAAACGAATGTTCGTGTTATAATGATAATGGTGATTATAATGGAGAGGACTTATGTATGTATTGATTTAAAGAGTTTTTATGCATCAGTTGAGTGCAGAGAACGTGGACTTGATCCAATTACTACAAATTTAGTTGTTGCGGATAATAGTAGAACTGAAAAGACTATTTGTTTAGCTGTAAGTCCTGCTTTAAAGTTATTTGGAATAGCCGGAAGGGCAAGATTATTTGAGGTTGTTCAGAAGGTTAAAAATGTTAATTATGAACGTAAGAGAAATAATTATAATAGAAAATTCATTGGTAAAAGTTATAATATAGAGGAATTAAAAAAGAATAGTAATTTAGAACTTGATTTTATAATTGCTACTCCTAGAATGAGTCTTTACATTGAATATAGTACAAAGATTTATAATACGTATTTAAAATATATTGCTCCAGAAGATATTTATGTGTATTCAATAGATGAAGTATTTATTGATGTTACAAATTATTTAAAAAGTTATAAGAAAACAGCTAGTGAATTAGTAACTACAATGATACATGATATTTATAAGATAACTGGTATTACAGCGACTGCTGGTATTGGTACTAATATGTTTTTATGCAAAGTGGCAATGGATATAGTTGCTAAACATGTTGAAGCTGACTGTCACGGAGTTAGAATTGCTTCTTTGGATGAAGCGAGTTATAAAGAAAAACTCTGGGGTCATCGACCTTTAACTGATTTTTGGAGAGTAGGTAGAGGATATCAAAAAAAATTAGAAAGTAAAGGACTTTATACGATGGGAGATATTGCGAGATGTTCTATTAATAATGAAGATTTACTTTTTAAAATGTTTGGAGTAAATGCAGAACTTTTAATTGATCATGCTTGGGGAGTTGAACCTTGTACAATGCAAGATATTAAAAATTATAAACCTAGTATTAATAGTTTGGGTTCTGGACAGGTTTTACATGAACCATATGATTATGTTAAAACAAAACTTATTGTTAAAGAAATGATTGATTTACTTACTTTGGATTTAGTTTCTAAAAAGAAAGTTGCTGAAGGAATTGTACTTACTATTGGTTATGATATAGATAATTTAACTGATCCTAAAATATCTAGTATTTATGATGGTGAAATTACTACTGATTTTTATGGAAGAAGTGTTCCAAAACATGCTCATGGTACTATTAAGTTTGATTATCAGACTTCTTCTTCGGAAGTTATAATGAAAAAGATATTAGAATTATTTGAAAGAATTATTGATAAGCGATTATTAGTTAGAAGAATTAATATGGCTTTTTTAGGAGTTATTGATAAAGATAAAGCTAAGAATACAAAAATAATTAAACAAGTTGATTTATTTTCTTTAGATGATGAAGAGTTATATGAAGATAAAAAGAAAATTCAAGAAAAAGAATCTAAAATACAAGATGTGATGATTGAGATTAAGAAAAAGTATGGTAAGAATGCTATTTTAAAAGGAATGAATCTTGAAGAAGGAGGAACTACAATAGAAAGAAATAATCAAATAGGAGGTCATAAAGCATGAGTAATTATGATGATATAATTAATTTAAAAAGACCAATATCTAAACGAGAGAGTATGTCTTTAGAAAATAGAGCGGCTCAGTTTGCTCCTTTTTCTGCTCTTAGTGGTTATAGTGAAGCGTGTCGTGAAGTTGAAAGAATTACTGATAATAAGAAAATGCTTAGCGATGAAAGTAAAGATATTATTAATGAAAAATTAAATTACATAAAAGATAAAATTAATAATGATATATTGGTTAATATTAAGTATTTTGTAAATGACAGTAAAAAGTATGGCGGTACTTATATTGAAAAAAGTGGTTACATAAAAAAAATAAATGTTAATGAGGGAAAGGTGTATTTTAAAGACGGATGTATTGTTTGTTTTGATGATATTTTGATGATTAATATAAATTCTTGAATAATCATCTTTTTTTTGTTCAAATTATTAATAACTATTGATTATTTTAGAGTGTATCCTGCCTGTGGAAAACTTGACAAAATGAGGTGGGGGGGGGTACAATTTTATTAGAATTTGGAGGTGTTAATATGATGAACAGAGAAAGACAAATAAAGATTTTAGTTATAGTTGCACTTGTTGTTTCTATAGTAGGAATTAGTTTGGGGTTTGCTGCTTTTTCAAATTTATTAAAAATCTCATCAAGTGCAACAGTTAATCCTAATGATTCATCTTTTGGAGTGTTATTTTCATCGTCGAATACTACTCAAATAAATAATCCTATTAATGGAATTGGTACTAATGGAGCAACTTCCGAATTTGCTTTAATTAATGGAACTACTATTTCAGGATTAAAGGCTTATTTTTCGCAACCGGGGCAGACGGTTACATATACTTTTTATGCTCATAACGTTGGAGAATATGTTGCTTATTTAAGAAATATTTCATTTGGTGCTGGTAAGAGTTGTGCAGCTATTTCTTCGGGCACAAACAATTTGTTAGTTAATGCTGCTTGTGAAGGAATTTCTGTTAGTGTAAATGTCGGTAGCGTGCAAGCATTTGATGATATTTCTATTTCTAATCATAGTTTGGGTATAGGTAAATATGAGGAGGTTGTTGTTACTATTTCTTATTCTTCTGATGGTACGATAGCAGATGAAGAATTTAGTATTTCTTTTGATGATATTTTACTTGAGTATAGTACAGCAGATACTGCTGTTGAATTAATTACTTTCTCAATTGATGGTACAACATATAATGCTTTAAAAAATATGACATTTCAAGAATGGATAAATAGTGGATATAATACAGCTGGGTATACAACTGCAACTAAATTTTATGTTAGTGGTAGTAGCCAATCTCTTTCTTTGAGTACTACGATTAGTTCTAATGGAACATATACATTAACTAGTTCTGGTGGAAGTAGTAGTGGTGGTGGAGGTTCATTTGTTCCTTCTATATCTATTAAACCAGGTCCGGATATTGTTGTGTAAGAAAGAATTATATGATTACTTATAATGGTTATAATAGAAAAGAAAATTATTTGTATTTGATTATTTGTTTTGGGATAATAATATCTATTGTTTTTGGCTATGTGTTAATAATGCGATATAATACTTCATATCGTTCAATAAATGAGATGTTTTATAGCGATTCTATTTATTATAATGATGAATATTATTCCTTAAAGGAAGACGTTACAACATATCTTTTTATGGGGATTGATAATGATGGTGGGCAAGCAGATACTTTAATTTTAATTGTTGCGGATAATAATAAGAAGGAATTATTTATGGTCCCAATTAATAGAAATATAATGGCTGATATTAAAGTGTTTTCAAACGATGGAGAACGTTTTTCTATTGAAAATAGACAAATATGTTTAGCACATAGTATGGTTTATGAATTTTATGATCCAAATATTGCGACAGTTGAAGCTGTAAGTAAACTGTTATTTGATGTTCCAATTGACTATTACATTTCTTTTGATATGAGTGGTATTAAACATATAAGTACTGTTGTCGGAGATGTTTTGGTTACTGTTAATGAAAATCTTCCTGAAAGTGATTTGATATTAGGCGAGAAAAAGATAATTAATTCAGAAAATATTTATGATTATTTGCGTGTAAGAGATACTGCTAAAATTGGTGGTGCTGAAAAAAGGTTAGAAAGACAAGTTGATTTTTTATTAGCTTGTTATAATAAGTTTAAATCTCCTATGAAGAATTTGTTTACTTCAGATCGAAATTTTGTAATTTCAAGTAATATTGATGAATTTAGTTATAAATTTGAAATTATTAAGTCATTTATTAAAACAAACATTGATGATCCTATTGTTAATGGAATTAAATACTTAAATTATGATTTCTCTGAAGAAAAAATATTTTATATTCCTCATAAAACACAACTAGATGAAAAAAGTAGATATGAGGTTTGTTATATGAATGTTGATGAAGCGAAAGAAATATTACTAAATGTTTTTTATGACAAAGGATTATATTGATATATGATTTATAAAGAGTTTAAAAACTCTTTTTTTAGTGTTTTGTTTTATTGACTTTAAGTTATAAAAAATACTATAATGTAATAGCATATTATGAAGGTGGGATAAGATGTTTAAGTTACTTAAAAATTTAACTAAAAAAGAAATTGTATATGCAATTATATGTATTACTTTAGTTACTGTACATGTATGGCTTGAATTAAAAGTTCCTGATTATATGAGTGGAATTACACAACTTGTACAAACTGAAGGCAGTAAAATGAGTCAAATTTTAGAGCAGGGTGCTTATATGTTAGGATGTGCTTTCTTAAGTTTGATTTGTAATATTATAGTAGGGTATTTTGCATCTAGGGTTGCGTCTAGTTTTTCGGCTACTTTAAGACGTAAGATATTTGAAAAAGTACAAAAGATGAGTACTAGAGAAATAAACAAGTTTTCTACTAGTAGTTTAATTACTAGAACTACGAATGATGTTACACAAGTTGAAATGGTAATTGGTATGGGATTACAAGGAATGGTTAAAGCTCCTGTAATGGCTGTTAGTGCTGTTATGAAGATTTTAAATAAAGGATTTGAGTGGAGTATATTAGTTGCTTGTTGTGTATCGGTATTATTGCTTGTTGTTGCGACACTTACTATTATTGTTATGCCAAGATTTAAGATTGTACAAAAATTAATTGATAATATTAATTGTGTTACTAGAGAAAATTTATCTGGTATAAGAGTTATTCGTGCATTTAATGCAGAAAAGTATCAAACAAAGAAGTTTGGTAAGGTAAATGATGAACTTACTGGGATGCAACTTTTTAATCAAAGATGTTTTTCTATAATGGATCCAGCTATGTATTTAGTAATGCATGCTCTTACATTAGGTATTTATGTTATTGGTGCTATATTAATTCAAAATGCTGGAATGCTTGATAAGATTACTTTATTTAGTAATATGGTAGTATTTTCAAGTTATGGAATGCATGTTATTATGTCATTCTTATTCTTATCAATGATATTTATGATGCTTCCACGTGCACAAATATCTGCTAATCGTATTAATGAAGTGTTAGTAGAAGAAATTAGTGTTACTGATGGAGATTTTAATGGAGATACTAAAGAAGAGGGAACTGTCGAGTTTAGAAATGTATCATTTAAGTATCCTGATGCTGATGAATATGTATTAAAAGATATTTCATTTAAAGTTAATAAAGGAGAAACAATTGCATTTATTGGTTCTACTGGTAGTGGTAAATCTACATTAATTAATTTAATTCCTAGATTTTATGATGTAACTGATGGTGAAGTTTTAGTTGATGGAATTAATGTATGTGAGTATAAACAAGAAGCTTTATATAATAAATTAGGTTATGTTCCGCAAAAGGCAGTTATGTTTACTGGAAGTGTTTCTGAAAATGTTAGTTATGGAAATAATGGAAAAGGTAAAATAACTGAAAATAAGATTAAAGAAGCTATAAAGATTGCTCAAGGTAAAGATTTTGTTGAGAAAATGGAAAATAAGTATGATAGTCATATTGCTAGAGGGGGAACTAATGTAAGTGGTGGTCAAAAGCAAAGACTTGCTATTGCTAGAGCGGTTGCTAGAGATCCAGAAATTTATATTTTTGATGATTCTTTTTCTGCTCTTGATTATAAAACTGATTCTGTTTTAAGAAAAGAGTTAAGAAAATATACTAAAGATGCTACTGTAATGATAGTTGCTCAAAGAATTGGAACTATTATTAATGCGGATAAAATAGTTGTTTTAGATGAAGGTAATTGCGTTGGTATTGGAACACATAAAGAATTATTAAAAACATGCGAAGTGTATAAAGAAATAGCTTTATCACAACTTTCAAAGGAGGAGTTAGAAAATGCCTAGACCTGGTAGAGGTGGAATGACTACTGAGAAATCTAAAGATTTTAAAGGGTCTATTCTTAGATTATTAAAAAACTTAAGTCCTTGGAAAGTAATTATGATCTTTGCTTTGATTTTAGCAATGACTGGTGCTGTTGTTTCTTTAATTGCACCAAACAAGTTAAGCAAGTTTGCTGATTTAATTAGAGTTGCTTTAATGGGAAAAGATATTGATATGAATGAAATAAAAAATTTAGCTTTCTTTATGGGTGGTTTATATGTAACAAGTGCTTTATGCCAATTCATTCAAGGATTTAGTTTAACAACTGTTTCTAATAGATTTGCTCATAAGTTAAGAGATAATATTAGTAAGAAAATTAATAGATTACCATTAAAGTATTTTGATTCACATGAAGCAGGAGATGTACTTTCTCGTGTTACTAATGATGTTGATACTGTGTCATTTAATTTAAATAATAGTTTAGCATCATTAGTTACTAGTATTACTTTATTTTTAGGTGCTGTTATAATGATGTTTGTTACTAATTGGATTATGGCATTAACTGCAATTTTATCTAGTTTAATTGGATTTTTCTTAATGTTTAGTATCGCATCTAAGAACCAAAAATATTTTGCTGAAAAGCAAGAACAACTTGGTAATATGAATGGATTTATTGAAGAGATGTATTCAGGACATAATGTTGTTAAAGTTTATAATGGAACAAAAGATGCATTAGAAGAATTTGATAAGTTAAATATGAAATTATATAACGCTAATAGAAAGAGTCAATTTCTTGGTGAAGTTATGCATAGATTAATGGGATTCATTGGTAACTTTGGTTATGTAATGGTTTGTATTGTAGGTGGTTTACTTACAATGAATAATATTATTTCATTTGGAGTTATAGTTGCATTTATGATTTATGTTAGAATGTTTACTAATCCGCTTTCACAAATAGCTCAAGCAATGACTAGTCTACAATCAACTGCTGCGGCAAGTGAAAGAGTATTTGAATTTTTAGATGAAGAGGAAATGAGTAATCAAGAACATATTTCTAAACATTTAAATATTAGCAGTGTTAAAGGGGAAATTGAATTTAAAAATGTTAAATTTGGTTATGATCCTTTAAAAACTATTATTAAAGATTTTAGTGTTAATGTTAAACCTGGTCAAAAGATTGCGATTGTTGGTCCAACTGGTGCTGGTAAAACAACAATGGTTAATTTGCTTATGAAATTTTATGAAATTAATAATGGAGAAATATTAATTGATGGGGTTCCTATAAGTGAATTAACTAGAGAAAATGTTCATGATTTATTTATAATGGTTCTTCAAGATACTTGGTTATTTGATGGTACTATTGGAGAAAATATTCGTTTTAATAAAAAGAATGTTAGTGATAGAGAAGTTTGGGAGGCTCTAAAAACAGTTGGTGTTCATCACTTTGTAAAGACTCTTCCTGGAGGTCTTGATTATAGAATTGGTGATAATGATGTTATTAGTCAAGGACAAAAACAATTGCTTACTATTGCAAGAGGTATGATTAATGATTCACCATTCTTAATTTTAGATGAAGCTACAAGTAATGTTGATACTAGAACTGAAGAGTTAGTTCAAAAAGCAATGGATAAGTTAACAGAAGGTAGAACTTCATTTATAATTGCTCATAGATTGTCAACTATTAAGAATGCAGATTTAATTTTAGTTATGAATGAAGGAAACATTATAGAACAAGGAAATCACGAAGAATTACTTAAGAAAAAAGGTTTTTATGCTGATTTATATAATGCCCAATTTGAACTTGGAGGAGAGTAGAGATACTCTTCTTTTTTAGTTTTTGTACTTGTAAAAACTTCCTAAATGAGCTAAAATTAGATATAGTAGGAAAGGTGATTTAAAAATGGATAATGGGGTTAATGAAACTAATAATCAAACTATTCCTGGTGTAAAAGTAGCGATGCCAGATGCTAAGCCGGTAGATGCTTCAACAGCTGATGCTGGAGCGGCTTTAAGTAATGCTGTTAGAATAAATGAACAACCAGCTGCAACTGCGGCATCCCAACCTGTTTTACAAACTGCTGCGCCTAGTGTTGCACCTGTTAGTGAACCGATACTTCAACCTATTGGAACTCCTGTTGCGACAGCTGCTCCTGTAGTTGCAAGTAGTGCACCTGTTGCATCTGTTCAACCGGTGGTTCAAGCAACCCCTGCGGTTGTTTCAGCACCAACGGAAACTGTTCAACCTGTAGTTGAAAATGTTCCTGTTGAAGATACAAAAAATAAAAAAGAAAAGAAACCTAAAAATAAGTTGGCAATATTATTATTTCTAGTTGTTTTATTACTAGTTGGTGCAGTTTGTGGACTTTGGTTTTATCATCAACAACAAATGAGTTTAATGCGTTTTAAATGTACTCCTGTATCTACAAGTGGAGAGACTAAGGAACTTGATTTAGACTCAACTATTGTTAAAGATTTATATGGAAAGATAAGTACTAATATTCGTGAAGATGTTGGTTCAGTTGAATTAAATGATCAATTAAAATTATATTTAGCATTTAGACAAATTGCTAATAGTGATTTATATGATTCTAATTGTAATAAGTTTAGTGGTACTAGTATGGAACCATTTACATGTGAGAAAACAGCTACATTTGTACCAAAGGCATTTAAAGAAGATGTTCTTACTGTTGAGGTTAAGAAATTATTTGGAGAAGATACAAATATTGAACATCAAAATGTACAACTTGGAAATACATGTATTGGTGGATATCAATATATTAAAGAACGTGGTGAATATGTACAAGGACAATGTGGTTCTACAGGAGCAACATTATATAGAGTAGAAAAAGAATTAGTTAGTGCGACAAGTACAGAATCAACAATTGTTTTAACTGAAAAAGTTAAATATTATGGTACAGAGGCGCTTGATTTACCAACTAGATTGGTTAGTGGTACTTATAAACATACATTTAGACTTGATATGAATTATAATTATATTTATGTTAGTAAAGAATTGGCTAGTTAACGAGGTGTATTATGGAAGTTAAAAGAATAATAACTGGGGCGTTAGACGAGAACTGTTATGTGCTTATTAAAAATGGGACTTGTTTAGTAGTGGATCCTGGTGCTGATTATATAAAAATACGTGAAGAGATTGGCGATAATAAAGTACTTGGAGTTTTAATAACCCATTCACATTTTGACCATATTGGAGCATTAAGAAACTTTTTAACTAAAAGAAGTATAAAAATCTTTAAAAGAAGCAATGTAGAAGAACAAGAATATACTTTAGGAGATTTTAAATTTAAAGGTATTCATACTACGGGTCATTCTAAAGATTCAGTTTCATTTTACTTTGAAGAAGATAATTTAATGTTTGTAGGAGACTTTATCTTTGAAGGTTCTATTGGTAGAGTTGATTTACCTGGAGGTAGTCAATCTGAAATGAATGAAAGTATAAAGAGATTTAAAGAATTTGACTTTGATGTTACTTTATATCCTGGTCATGGAGAAAAAACTACTTTAAATAATGAAAAAGAAACA
>JAGARQ010000020.1 GCA_017622175.1 Bacilli bacterium
AGATTGGAGATAATACACATATAAATAAACTTAATAAGCCTTTATTGAGATCCCAAACTTTATTAACAGTTTTATAAGTAAATAATGACATAACAGAAATACATATTGTACTTAGTAAAGAAAATAAAATTTGATTGCTAACAGGAATAATCTTTTGTAACCCATATAAAATAATTAATAAAAATCTATTATTAGGATAAACAGAATAGTAAACACTATTTAATATCGAACCTGTATCATTTAAACTATTTATTTCGGTTAAAATATGTATTAAATCAACTTGAGGAATACTACTAATTACAAAAGCACTTATAAGTAATAAGATAAATTGCAATCCTAATAAAATACCTACTATTATTTTCTTTTTCTTATCATCAAGTTTGGTAATAACCTTATATAATTTAATTAATAAAAATAAATATATAATTGAACCAACAATTAAAACTAGCGGATTTAAATAATCATAACTACGATTAATATAGAAAAATATCGCTCCTATTAAAGAAATAGAAAAACATATTATGGTAAAAATTAACAAGAAATTATTAACAAAATTAAACATTTTATTTACTAGATTTTTCATAACTATCCTTCTTAAAAACTATTAATTTGCTTAATAAATAGTTTACTACAATTACTAATATCTGACTTACCAGTTTAAATATTTTATCATTACCTTTTAATATAGTTACAAACACAAACATTATTACCATATCAAGTAAAAGCGTTGATACTCTTGCGCCGGTAAAAGTAATAAATTCTTTAAATTTATTTTTATTTTTACTATTAAATACAAATTCTCTATTTGTAAAATACGCAAATAAAACTCCAGCTATCCACGAAAAAAGATTTGCTATCTGTAACTCCACACTAACATTAGGATTTAATATAGTCAAACTCAACATATAATAAACAATTAAACTAATTAATGTAGTTAAAATTCCGAAGATTAAATAATTAATAATTTCCTTATATTTTTGATACAATTCTTTCACATACATCACCACAAATAAATCTACATAATAATATTTTATCATAAATTTCTATAAATAACTATCTTAATATGGCAATCGCTTAAAAAATAATCATTAAACTTATTGACAAGATTCTAATTTTGGAATAACATCAAAAATTAACTTTTCTATATTTTTAAAGTCTAACATGTATCTTGTTAATTTTCTTTGTAAAGGAACTTTCCCAAAACTATTATCCAAACTTGCTAAATTAAAAGCAATTTTCCTTACTGTTGCTAAATTTAAAATAGAATTCTTTTCTCTATTTCTCGAATGATCTTCATTCATTATTACATCTAATCTCCAATGCAATCCACATTCGATATTCCAATGATCTCTTATTGCTTTTTCCAAATCATTTATACATATTGGATAATCAATGATATAGTAATTATCTATAACTTTCACTTCATCATTAATCATGACTTGAACTCTAACATATGCTAATGCTTTCACTGTTTTCCATTTTTCTTTATCCTTTATTTCACTTGTTTTATATGTTAAAAAATATTCTCTTATCTCGCCACGACAGTGATCTTTTTCAATTGTCTTTTTGTATATGACTTCTTCATTACCATACAAATTATTAAATTTATTAAACTGTCTTTTTACATCTCTATTAAGTTCTTTTTGATTCTTTTTTACTTTTAAAACATAGTGTCCTTTTTTATCAACTATTTTATTGGCAATATCTTCCTGTGTACCAATTGCATCTATTGTTACAGTTGCTCCTTCAATATTTAATAAGTCTAATAGTTCAGGAATTGCAGTTATTTCATTAGATTTATCATCAACTTTTACTTGACCAATCGCAATCCAATTTCACCAATAAATGCGAAAACTACATAAGGAATATTTCCTCCGTTTACTTTATCAATTGCACTTCTTATTGCTTTTCCATCTATACTAATATTTTTACCATCTGTACTTACTATAATTTCTTTAATCCATTCAATAAAAATTTCCATAAACTTTTTAGAATCAATTCGTGCAAAAATATCAGAAAGGCAATCATGAGACGGAGTCCCATTTTTTAAATTTAGTAACTCAATAAAATAATCTTCCTTTAATTTCATGAAATCTGCAATATTAGTAAAATCAGTAAGTCCACATAAAATTCCATAAATAGTCATTATTAAAATATCTATTAACTTATACTTTTTACCTCTAATATCCCTTGGATCTTCTAATACCTCAAACTTACTAAATAATGTCATAACTAACCAACTCCTATTTTAGTTAATTATAACCTAAATTAAGTAATTTTTTTAGTTTACACTATGAGTGTACAATTTTTAAGCGATTGCCTTATAAATTTTCAAAGAACTTAAATTCTCCCATCAAACATGATAGATAATTCGCTTAAAATCATATCCCAATTGCCATATCTAGTAGTCCATTTTTTAGTAATATTTTGAGTGGCTAAATATAAACATTTCATCAATGATTCATCATTTGGAAATACTGATTTTGTTTTAGTATATTTTCTAAATGAACGATTTAATGATTCAATAGTATTTGTAGTATACATTATTTTTCTAAGTGGTTCGGAATAACTAAAGAATGGACAAATAGCATTCCAATTATCTTCCCAATTTCTAAGTGAAGTAGGATATTTAGCTTTCCATTTTTCTCTCACTTTTTGCAATTGTTCATATCCTAATTTTTCATTTTTTGCAGTATAAACTGTTTTTAAATCATTGCAAAATGGTTTTAAGTCTTTATAATATACAAACCTTACAGAGTTTCTAATCATATGGACTATGCATCTTTGTTGTATTGTTTTTGGAAAAGCGGCTTGTATAGCTTCTTTAATACCTGTTAATCCATCTGAGCACATTATTAATATATCTTTTATTCCTCGTCCTTTTAAATCATTTAAAACACCTAACCAAAACTTAGCTGATTCATTTTCTCCAATCCAAATTCCTAATATATCTTTTTCACCATTTTCTGTTACACCTAAAACAATATATGCTGCTTTTTTTACTACTGTATGTTCTTGTCTTACACTAAAATGTACTGCATCTATAAATACTATAGGATAAACACTATCTAATGGTCTTTCTTGCCATTCCTTTATCTTAGGTAATATTTGATCTGTTATATTACTCACCATTGTGGCAGAAATTTCTATTCCATATAAATCTTGTATTTGTTCGTTTATTTCTCTGGTCTATAGACCTCTTCCATATAAGGAAATTATTTTATCTTCTATGCCTGAAACATCCCTTTTATTTTTAGGAACTATTTTGGGTTCAAATTCACCATTTCTGTCCCTAGGAGTTTCAAATTCAAATTCACCAAATTCACTTTTTAAAGTTTTCTTTGTTGAACCATTTCTATAATTTGTTTTATCTGTTTTTTTATCGTACTTTGAATAACCCATAGATGAATCGAATTCTGCATTCATCATTTCTTGTAATGAGTCTTTAAATAAATCCTTTATAGCACTGCTTAAATCCTGTGCACTTTCTATGTCATAATTTTCTTGTAATATTTCTAATAATCTTTTTCCTTTACTTTCTTTCATATAAAAAATCCTTCCATTTTTATTTTATCATGGAAAGATTTCCTATTTACACAAATTTATTTACAGACTCAAATCCCTGATAGGTATTGTTCCAATTAGGGATATTTTTTTTGCTCTGCAATATTTATTAGTGAAAGGTATTAATTATGCTGACGAATTGAAACTTCAAAAGTCTCGCTTGTTATTTCAGAATCAATGTCATAGTCTATAATTATTTTCATGTTATCAGGAAATAAGCTTTTATCAATTAATGTACTTCTACCTGCTTCACACTTAGTTGAATCATATTTTTCTCTACATGGATGAGATACTGTCTCTAAAAGTAAAGTATTATTTAACCATTCTTTAAAGTTTTCTTTTTCATTGTTAATGTACTCAGTCATTCCCCAAAACTTATCATCAAAATAAACTTGTATTACTGCATATGTTATTTTTTTAGAATTAATTTTAGTATTTTCCTTTAAGTTAAAATCAGTAATTTGTATTAAACTATTTTCAAGAGTAAAATCAATTTTTCCATTATTCATAATGAAATTGTCTGTTTTTCCAGTAAAAGATATAACTTCTGTACCATATTCAATTTGTTTTAGTGCTTTTTCTTTTTCATTTTCTGTATTACAAATTCTTGATGGGAACAGGAAAACAATTAATATTATTAAAATTATTAATGCAAGTATTATACATTTTAATTTATTAGAGTTTTTTACCTTTTTATCAATATTTGCAATCATATCCTTATTTTCTTTTAGTAGAATGTCTAATGATATATCAAATTTATCGCTAATTTTTATAATAGTTTCTATATCTGGATAACTTTTAGAATTTTCCCAACTTGATACAGTTTGTCTAGTTACATTAAATATTTCAGAAAACTCCTCTTGTGATAATTTATTTTCCTTTCTTATTTCTAATAATCTTTTTCCTAAATTCATTTATTCATCTCCTCTTATCACTAATTATATAGTTTAATAAAAAAATTACTATCAAAATGTCTTTACATCATACTTTTTGAGAGCAAATATTCTTTGCTTTTTCTTTTTTTGTATATATAGAACATCAATAAACTTATTGTTATTCTTATAAATATATCATTGATGTCAAAAATGCCAATCAAAAATATCCACTTTATAATTTCAAAAATAAAATTAATAATTAGTATTAATTTTATATAGTTTTTACGTTTCTTTATGCATGTTAATAAGTACCCACTTATTAGAATAGAAAGAAATATGTTTATAATTATATTTTGTAAAAAACCAATTAAATTTTTATTTATAATACAGGAATATAAATTGCTAAATGGTATCAAAGATAAATTGTTTAGTAATCTAAAAAAATAACTATTGTTTATTCCATGAAAGCGAAAATTAAAATAAAATATTGCAATTAATATAAATGTAAATAAGGTAAATATTGATATTGTTACTAGTTTTGTATAATTATTTTTCTCATTCATTTCTAATAATGTTTCTAATAAAATATTTATATCCTTTTTTTCAGCATTTTCATTTTGTTCTATGTATTGACCATTTAATAATTCTAAAATTGATACATTTAAGTTTCTTGATAGAGGTTCTAATAAGGATATATCAGGTAACCCCTGTCCCCTCTCCCAGCGAGATACTGCTTTATTTGTTACATTTATTTTATTAGCCAATTCATTCTGAGTCATGCTATTTTTAGTTCTTAAAGTATATATAAATTTTCCTACTTTCTCTGGATCCATATTTTTTTCATACTTTTTCTTAATTATAAGTCATTTATCTTTACTAAAACAATCGATGGATCATAGACTAGGATATTAAATAGTTAATCTCTTAAGTAAAATAATTTATATATTATGATAATTTTTCAATATAAAAGAGCAGATTTTTTCTACTCTTGTGTTTTATATATTTTTTGTAATGATGTTAAAAGCAAGTTCAGTTGTTTAAATTAGACTCAAACAAACCTTATTATCTTATTGTAATTGCATCAATTGGCTTTTGATTCGCAATCTTTTTTAATGGTACTATACTAGATATTAAGACTATTATATAGATGAGGATAAACATTGTTATAAATTGACTTCCATTAATTACAAATGGTGATAAAAATTGTGTGCTATTATTTAAAAAGTCTCTATTCATTATATTTATTATTATAAATAATAATATAAACGATATTATTAATGTACTTGTAGCGATTATAAATCCTTCCCATATAAATATTTTAATTATATCTTTATTACTTGCTCCAAGACTTCTTAATATTCCTATTTCCTTTCGTTTGTAAAGTATACTTGTTGAGATAAAATTTGAAATTAATAAAACTGTAAATAATGTTGAAATTATTAATATAGGTATTGCTATATTCTTATATAATTTAATAGTTCTTACTGTTTCATCAACACTATTGCTATAAATGCTTTTTACTGAAATATCACTTTCATATGGAAACATATTAATTATTTTCTTTAATGTGGCTTTATCTTTTTCTATAACAAGAATTCCTGTTTGTGGGAATCTACTTATTTCATAATCATTTAGTAATTCATCCGAATAATAATGATAAGTGTCGCTTTCTGATATAAGACCAGTTACTCCTATTATTTTAATATTTTCTTTTTTTTCTAGCAATTTATTACTATTTTGTATTTTTATTTGAATATCAATAAATCTTCCGATTATATTTGATTCAATAACATATTTTTCAAAAATCTTTTTTTCCACATCTTTTTGTGAATAAGTTATATTTTTATTCATTTCATTTTTTACTTCATTAATATATTTATTTTGATCATAATTTTTTAATTGATTTAGATTTAATATTATTTCATTCTCATTTAATTTTGACCTTGTTTTCCACGTTTTACCATCGTAATACTCTATTTCATCATTTAATATTTTAGAACTAGTGCTATTTTTTATAATATTTTCTGCGTCTATCGTATATGAATATTCATTGTTTAGCATTGTTTCATTTTTTTCTTTTATATTATTAATAAATGAGGTACTAACATATACCTTATTATATATATTTTGTTCTTTGCTAAAAAATTCATTTAGCTTTTTATATTCTAATTTGGTAATCTCTCCTGGATTATGTTTATATTTTTCCCTTATCATATTGTATTCATCAATATCATATAGTATTATTCCTGAAAACTTTATTTCTTTATTATTGTCAAATATATACGAATTATTTTTATCAATTAGCTCCTCATAATTTTGAGGATAGAAAATTTCATTTCTGTTTTTTACTTTTATTCCATTTTCTATAATGTAATCTGCTATTACATTTGATATTAGCATTTGATTATCTTCTTTAGGATATTCTCCTTCAATATTTAAATCAATATTATTTATTAAGCTATCAATATCTATTAATTCTAAATATAAATCATAATCATATGGAATATTTAATGCTTCAAAAATTGTTTTATAGGAATAATTATTTCTAACTTTATAAATAACTTCATGATTAACATTATTCAGCTTATTTTTTACATTTAGTATATCATCTTCTGATAATATCATATTTTTTTTATTGCTATAAAATTCAGAATTTGATATTTTACTCTTTTCTAGCTGAATTTGATTAATTTTTTTAGATTGAAGTAATTTGTAGTGTTCATTATCTATATTATATGATGTTATAGAATTTACAAATCCAAATACTGTCAATGATATAATTGATAAAAGAATTGATATAGAAAGTCTTATCTTCTTATGTTTCAGACAACCTAATCCTAACTTAATACTTTCTTTAAAAGGTAACTTAGATTTAATTGTTTCATATATGCTATGATTACTTTTTTCTTCTATATTTGATATTATTTTGTCAGAAATTACAATTCCATCTTCTATTTTTATTATTCTATCTCCATATTTTTCTGCTTGTTCTTTATCATGAGTAACTATAATTACTAATTTTTCTTTACTAATGTTTTTAAGTATTCCCATTACTGTTTCACTAGTTTTCGAATCAAGATTACCCGTTGGCTCATCAGCAATAATTATTTTTGGATTTTTTATTAACGCTCTTGCAATGGCGACTCTTTGTTTTTGTCCACCAGATAGTTCATTGATTTTTCGATTTTTTAAGTTATAAATTTCTAATTCTTTTAATATTTTATCTATTTCATTAGATAGTACTTGTTTTCCTTGTAATTGTGCAGCAATTAAAATATTTTCATAGACATTATAATCATCAAGTAGATTGAATTCTTGAAATACAAATCCTATATATGTATTTCTATAAGCATCGTAATCTTTTGACTCAAAATTTTTAGTATCTCTACCAAATATTTTTATACTTCCATAATCATATGTATCTAGTCCACCTATTATATTAAGAAGTGTTGTTTTTCCACTACCACTTTTACCTAGAATAAAGCACATTTGGTTTCTGTCAAAGGAAATTGAAATGTTGTCTAATGCTTTTATTTGTTCTTTCATTTTTGATTTGTAAATTTTACTTATATTTTTCAATTCAATCATAAACACTCTCCTATATATTTATTAAATAAAGTTGCCATAATAGGCAACTTTATTTTTATATGTTCTTTTTATTATGGTGTTACTGTAGCAGTAAAAGATGCAGGTGCTAAAAATTTTAAATAATACTTTGATGATGCATTTAAATTATTAAATCTTATACTTCTAGTTACACCATTACTTTCATCTGCACTAGATATAGTATATACAGTTTTTGTAGCTACCTTTTTATCAAAGTATAATGTTCCACCATCAACTTCCCATAATTCTACTTGTGTATCAAAAGTGTTACTTGTAAATTCTATGCCAAGTGATGTAACTGATGAGAAATTGTAATTAGTATATAAAGATACATTTGTTGCTAATCCACTTATTGGACAGCCTCCATTACTCCAAGACCATATTGTTCCCTTATCTGGCTTGGATGTACCATATGGAGTAATCATGCTCTCATTTCTTGGACTTACATTTATGTTCTGACCTGTTTCTAAAGCATAAGTGTTTGGACAGATAAACATAACTGCTACTACCATTACTGCTAGCATATATTTAATTACTTTTGTCATTAGTTCCCTCCTTTCTTAATTATTTATACTAAATTCATAAGTTGAATTTAATATTTTACTTTTTCTGTATAATAGTCTATTTTATAGGCTATGTGATAATGACACTCCTGGATTGCTATTGTAATAGTTTCCCACATTATTATAAAATTCAACTACACCACCACAACCATTTGCTGAAAAATTATATGATTGTGATTGAGCAAGTGTTACATTTCTTGTTGCATGTTGATATGTTCCAGTTACTCTTAATGTTCCAGAACCAAAGTAATAATATTCAGCTCCTATTTCTAATGTTAATGAATTATTTGCATTATCTAATATATTCATAGATGTTCCATATGCGTTTGTTTCCCACATTGAATTACCACCTTCATTACTATAAACAACACTTCCAGCATCTGAATCTTGGTATCCCTCTGCATCAAATCTGCTTAATTGCAAATTACTTGTTGTAGTGAATCTAAATGCTGATACATCAAATGATTTTACACTTGGTGCTCCATTTAACCATCTAGTTGAAAGGTCGATTGAAACACTTTGTGAAGCAGTGTGTGTATATACTTGTAATGTCATTTTTACTTCTGATGTCGTTACTGAATTTGCTGTTGCTGGCATTATATTGCTTTCACTATTTTCTTTATATAATCTATATTCTTCTTCAGTAAGTTCCATAACATTTGTGTCTAAAAGGTTTCCGTTAGGATCTTTTATCTGCTCTTCTATAACATATACATCTTCTGTAGTGTGTACATCTGCATATACTCTTCTGTTAAATTGGTCTTGACTAAAGTTATCTATTTTTGTTTCTGAATACATTGATGCTAAAAATTCATATTGACTTTGTGTCATTACAACACCTTTGCTATTTGTGTAATACGCTGATTGTGCATTAACTCTTGGAATCATTGTAATAACTAACAAAAACGCAAATAAAATTTTTAATAAGTTTTTACTAATTTTTTTCATATTCATTTTCCTTCCTTTAATATAATTTTTTTTGAAAATCTTGTTGTACTTTTTACTTCTTCAATTATCACTCTCCTTACCTAAAATTCATTAATTATATCAAGTAATTCATCAATTGTTACTTTTTTATTTGCTTCCAAATAATAAAATATATTATTATTTGTAAACACCGCTGTTTTGCTTAGTTGGATTCTTTCACTAGGTAATATAAAGTAGAATCCCTCTGTATTAATATTCTCTGCATAAAATTTTGTATTTTTAATTTCTGATGTTCCGGTCATTTTTCCTAAGTCTTTAAACTCTTTTTTAGTCTGTTTACTTGCAACAGGTGTCATAAAAGAAATGTAAATATCTACTTTTTTTCTTTTTGAATTCCATACTCTATATTCTTCTTCTGTAAAATTTTCATTATATTCTTTGTCTATTTCATAATTATCTTTAGAAAAATCATAAAATTCTGATACTCTAACTTTTACACTTTCTATTTCATTCAGATCATTTATTTTAATATCGCATTTATCTATTCTTCCATTATATTTTCTAGTATCAAATACAAATTTAATGCCTAATTTTTCTTCCATATCAGAAAGTGTCGTCACATTATCACATGTATAATTTTTAGTTTGTAGTATATTAACTGGCTTTGTTATTTCTACTGATTGTTGATAGCTTCCGTCTTCACGTTGACCTTTGTTTAAAATATATTTAAAAATATATTCTTTTGCTGACACAGCAACTGCCATTGAAAAAAATACTGCCAATATTATAAATAAATTTCTCGTTGCTAATTTATATTTGCTAAACAACATTTTTTTTTGTTCTTTATAGATAGTAGAATTCATTACTCTTTTATCCAATTCTTCAGAAGCTTCAATTTGTTCTAATGCGTCATTTAGTTTTCTCTTTATGTTCATTTTTTCACCCCCATTAATAATTTTTTTAATTGTTCTCTTCCCCTTTGCAATCTTGTTTGTATTGTTGATTCACTTATTTTTAAAATCTCTGATATCTCTTTAATTTTATATTCTTCATAATAATAAAGAACTAATACAATTCTATACTTTTTAGGCATATTTAATAATGTATCTAATACTTCTGTATTTTCTTTAGTTATATTGTCAATATCAGGAATTTTATTTTCATTATTATCAGTAAAAAATGATACTTTTTTATTCCATGATGACAAAAATAAGTTTTTACACTTGTTAATAGTTACTTTTATGCACCATTTTTTTATATATTCTATGTCTTCAAAATCATTAAAATTTTCATATAATTTAGTAAAAACTTCTTGTGTTATATCTTCTGCATCGGAAATGTTTCTTGTATAACTAAAAGCCAACCTTAAGATATCATTTTTAATTAAATGATATGTTTTAATAAATTCTGTGTTCATTTATACACCTCCGTGAAAGTACTCTCATTATAATAACAAATAAAAATATAAAAATATCTCAAAAATTTAAAAAAAATATTATTTATTTTACTAGTATAATATAAAAGAAGATTAGTATTGATACTAACCTTGTGCTAAATTGTAATTTGTACTACTTATTTAATATCTTCTAATATATTTTCTAAAGACACTCCTTGTGCATTAAACGTATAAACAACATTGTTATAAACAATTATCACATTTGTTGAGATTTTACATCTACCATCTCTACTTCCAAAAGGACAATAATAATAAGCAATAATACTTAAATTATCAAGTTGAATTTCTTTACCATAAATTTCATTATCTGATTTTACTTCATTCATATTAGAAAAGATTTCTTTTACTTCAGAAGAAGCATTTGATGTCATAAAAGAAATATTTAAACTTATATGTTTTCCCTTATTATATCCTTCTATATTCTCTCTATTACTGTCATAACCATTTATCTTATTGTTTTCAGCACTATAATCAACATATTCATAAATATCTAATGATACATATTCAACTTTACCGTCATTTGTTTTCTTAATTTCACATGAATCAATAATATTATTATGTCTATCATTATTTATAAATTCTAATCCTAATTTTTTTTCTATTTCCTCTAATACCATTCCTTGTTTACAATCAAATGAGTTAATATCTTTTAATACTGCTGGCTTATCAACAATGAAAGATTGTTTATGCCATCCATTGTCATCCACTGTTTTATTTATAAAAAAAGTTCTTATATAACTAGCTGCATAAACTACAGTACAACTTATAAATGATATTAAGATAACTACTACTAAACTATATGCCAATTTAGGAAGTCTTTTAAATTTTAATTGTGATTCTACCTTTTTGTTAATTGTCTGATTCAATATTTTTTGTTTTAAATTTTCCGTCGTTTTTAATTCATCAAAAAATTTTAGTTTTTTATTCATTACAATTTTCCTCCAATATTTTTTTCATTTTTTCTCTACCTCTAGAAAGTAATGTTTTAACATTTGATGGTTTTAAATTTAAAATCTCTGATATTTCATCTATCTTATATCCTTCATAATAATGTAAATAAATTACGTTTCTGTACTTTGCAGATAATTTTAATAACGCATCTGATAATTCATCATTTTTTAAAGTTTCTCTTAAATCAACTTGATTTTGTAATACTTCGTCACGTAATACAACTTTTCTTTTCCATGCTATTTTAAAATTATTTTTACACTCATTAGCAGTCACTTTTAATAACCATTTTTTACTATATTCTTTATTATTACTCTTCTTTAATTCTTTGAATAATTTTATAAAAACTAATTGAGTGATATCCTCAGATTCATAAATGTTTTTTGTAAAGCTAAAAGCTAATCTTAGAACATCATTGGAATATAAGTTATATAATTCTAAGAATTTCTTATTTATTTCTTCCATTTAAACACCTCTTAAAAGTACTTTCATATATTAAACAATTTAAAGTATTAAAAAGTTGCATTTATATAAATTTTAATTATTTTTTATATATAATAGCATATTAAAAAGCAAATCCAATCGTAGATTTGCTTAATAATTTGTATTTTCAATTTTATTTTAACCTATTATATTCTTCAACTAAAAATTCACTCATATCTTCTATATAATGAACTTCAATTGTTTTTCTTAATAGTAATTCATTATATGAAGCATTTTCATTTCTAAATAATTCAGTAGATTTAATAAGATTAATTTTATTTATTCTATTTAAGAACCTGTTTCTTAAATTTTCATCATTACTTATTAGTAACGAATTAAAATCGTCAAAACGATTTATACAACTTCTATCATTTGACATATCAAAATTTAACTTTTTTAGTTCTTCTGTTGTAATTATATCTTTTTTTCTATATTTTCGAATTGGATTTGAATTTGTATATAATGTTCCATCATCTGTATAATCTAAATAACACATTCTAACTTGTGCTACTAATGAATTTAATATTTTTTCATATTCATTATCTTCAATATCAAAGTCTTTTAAAGTCCACCAAAAGAAGTTTTCGTTTGGTTCTGTTATTGGATCCATATTATTCTTTATATTTTTAATACTCTCATCATAACTATCCCAGCTTTGATTTGATAATTGTATATCTATTTTATTATTATGATTTTTATATATTATTATCGATAAAAAGCTAGACAATATTATTAATATCAAAATCATTATAATAACTAGACATTTGTTTTTATATATTTTTTTCATAATATTACCTTCTCTAATAAAATATAATTTTCTATTTACACATATTTTGTTCGTATTCCAGTGAATAGTCACCTATAAAAATATCTTTGTTTCCGTCTATTGTTTTACAAACAATCATTGTTATGTCTTTATCTTTTGATTTATAAATAGTAGTACCTCCATCTTTTAATATATCCTTTTTATCTAATTTATCTGTAATTGATTTAATACTTTCATCAAAAGTCTCACATATATTTGACATATAATGCTTTAGTGTGATTTTTATATCATTTTCAGGTATAACATAAAATTCTTCAATATTTCCTGCTAAATATATAGTTCTATCACTGATTTTATAATAATCGTTAAATTTAATATCATCATGAGATTCGGGTTTCAATATATAAAAATCCATTGTTGATACAGTTGCCTTTTCTCCTTGTTTAAATTGAATATATTCGGAGTCCATAATATTTTTTTTAAACCAATTTTGTTCTTCTTTGTTGTTATCCACTAGTTCAATAATTAATACTTTATTTTCTTCATCTACATAACTTGCAGAAAAATTATCATAATCCTTTTTTTGAATAAGAATATCATCTATGTCATTTTGAAGTTCTCTTAAATAAGAGATACTGACATTATCAATAGGACAAGTAAATTTTGAACCTTTAAATTTCCAAGATATAGTTTGAATATCTTTTTCTTTAGTACAATAAAATGTATCAATTATAATACCTCTATCAACATAACTATCTTCATCTGCCATTTCTTCTTTCCAACTAATAATTGGACTATTCTTAAATATTCTTGCTTGTAATGTGTCTAATAAAATGATTACGATTAAAGTTCCTAAAATAATTAAAATAATTTTTAATTGTTTTTTCATATAATAAATTCCTCCATATATTGAAACTTGTTTTACTTTTTCTTTTTCATTAATAAAGCACTAACGATTATAAGTATTATTGATGGTAATAAATACATAATCGACTTTACTATTACATTTAGATAAAATGGACTAGAATGCATATACCAATGTAAATAATCAACTTCTATTACTACCAAAAATAATAACACTAATAGTAAGGCTATAAATAATAAAATCAATCCTATAATCTTTTTTATCCCAATTTTTTTCTTTTTTATTAACTTTCTAATAACATAAGTTATAGAAATCAATAAATATTCAAATATGGCAAATATAACATATATTGATACTAAGTCTAATATTCTTAATAATGTTAGCTCATTACCCAAATGATAAATACTAAATATCTCTGCAAAAATAATTGTTAAAATTAATGTAATAATACTTAATATTATAATTGCTCTTTTTTTCATAGATTTGACCTCTATTTCTATAATTTAAAGTTTTTCGATGTAATTATTATATCATATATTATAGGTATTTAAAATGACAGAATGACAGATAAAAATGGTACCCCATCAATTGCTGTCATTCTGTCATTTTTATTTTTCTTTATTGTTCTTTTTGTAAAATTCTTTAGTGAATTTTGCAGTTTCTTTTATATTGGCATGTATCATTAATCTATTAAATAATTGAGTTATAGCGAGTAAACAAAATAATCCAATAATTACATAAGTATTTTTTGTTATATCTTTTTTTATGGTTTCTAAAAATATAATTGCTAAAAATCCAAATGCACTTAGTATTACTGTCATTGCAGTTGCATCTCTAAAACCTCTAATTATTTTATCGCTTTCACGTTTTTCTGTTCTTAAGCCATCTACATCCCAATGCATAATGGATATTAGATCAACTGCTAAAAATAATATTATAAATAACCAATATAATCCGTACATAAAATTAGTTTTTAAGATTAAAGTTAATGCAAATATGATAATCATTAATATATCTACAATTATGGTCATTGCATTTATTATTTTATCGTCTGCGTGAATTATTTTATATGTTATTTTATCGGCCATCTTCTTCATTTTTATCTTTCTCCCTTTCTCTAAAGTCATCTACATTGCTATTTACTAAAAGTTTTTCAATCTCTTGAGCTGTTTTTATTTGATATTCTGTGTCTTCTATTGTTTGTTGCATTATTTCTCTCTCTTGTGGCGTTAAATCTTCATCTTTTAATTTTTCTTCAAAAGATTCTATTAATTTTTTCCAAGTTCTAATACTTCCTGAAGTATTAGCAAGGGCTTCTACAATTTCTTCCCCTTTTAAGTTTTTATAATAACTTTTTAAAAAAGGATTTAAATCTGTTACTTGAAAACCCAATCCTGCAGCATACATTAAATCATTATAGTTTATTCCTATATGTTGACTTATCTTTCTTAATATTTTAGGATTTGGAACTTCTCTTTCTCCAGATTCAATTCTAGATATATCTGAATGACTAACTTTTGCTAGTTCAGCTAATTGACGCATTGAAAGATTTTTCTCTTCTCTTCCTTTTTTTATTAATTCTCCAACTTTCGTTTTCATCCGAATTACTCCTCTCATGTGTTGATTATATCATCTCTGGAGCTTTTTTGCAACATTTTTAACCTTTTTGGTGTTAAAACGCTTGACTTAGATTTTTATCATGCTATAATGGTGTTAAGTTGCACCAAGAGTAAATCTTGTGTAATGGAATGTTGCTCTTTGAAAATTTAGTCTTTGTAGAAATCACCGATAAGCTATAAAGTAAAAAATGCAAGGTTGTTGTCTCTATTGGCACGAGAGTTGTTGGTATTCTAAAACCATCCATAGATAGATTGCTTATAAGTATCTATATATAAATTAATTAAGAAAGTGAGGTATTTAATGAGTACAGAAGAATTATTAAAATTGATTTCAAAACAATGGTGTTCTCTTGATGATTTAAGAAAAATAACAGGATTAGGAAAAAATAATTTATTGAAGTTAAAACGTGAAATAAAGAAATCTTTAAATAACAATTCTATTCCTAATAAATTACTACCTATGAATGAAGTAGTTAAATATCTGAATATTGATGTTGATTATTTAATAAAGCTTGAGAGAAAGGAAAATCTAAATGTTGACAATAAGTGAGGTTAAGAAAAATTTCAAAAAAAAAGATTTCATAGTTGAGAACTTTATGAAATCTAGTGGGATATATTGTCTAGTTGCAAGACCAAAGGTCGGCAAGTCATTATTCGGACTACAACTTGCTGATTCAATTGCAAATGGAACAACATTTCTAGGTTTTAAAACAAACCCATCTCCTGTTTTATATATTAGCACAGAAATGAGTTCAATGCAAATTTGTGAACGAATTGAAAATATGAATTTAAATTTTAATGATAATAATTTTTTTATAGAAGATCAAGCTTCAAAAGACAGAAAACTTAATCACATGGATCTACAATTAGTCTTTCAAGATTTTGCATTTAATCATAATGGTAAATTTATCATTGTAGATATGTTTACTGGTGTTGATGTTAATAATGGATATGATTTAAATAATTATCAGGATATAAATCAGTATGTCTTTCCAAAATATAGAGAGTTATGTAATAAGTATGATTTTACTATCTTATTAATCCATCATCTAAATAAAAATAACACTTCATTAGGAAGTACTGCAATTGATGGTGCTGTTGATGGAATAATTACTCTAAAAAAAGATGACAATTATCCTAATAAATTATTTTTAAAATATGATAGTCGAGACTATTCGGAGATGGAATTAGTTTTAAAAAGAAATGATAATTTAATTTATGAAATATCTGAAATTGAAAAAACTGATTTGCCATCAGAAATTAAGATGTTTTTAAATTACTCTATTAAGAAAAAAGAATATGATTTTACTACCAGTGATATTGTTAGTAATTTAAATTTAATGATTAAACCATCAGTTTTTGGAAGATTATTAAATAATCATTTAGATATTTTAGAGAAAGAAGGACTTTATATTACAGAATCAAGAACTTCTGATAAACGAATTAAACATGCAAGATATGAACAACCAATTAATGAAAACGAATAGTTTTCATTAGAAGTTTTTGTTAACTTTTTTCAAAAAGTTACATATGTAAAAAATGAGTGTGGCACGTTTTGTTGCGTACGCAATGAAAGTGGCGATAACGAATATTTTTACAATTATTAAATGTAGTTTATCTGCTTTTAATAATTCATTAAATAATAAGTATCTAGTAGATAGTTATTATTTAATCTTGTTTGTAGAAAGTGTCTTTACTTTAGTTTAGGCATTTGCGAAGAACAAGCATAAGGGGTTTTTAGGGAACTCCCTAAACTCACTATTTGGGCTATGCCCTAGTGAGATAGGTCTAAAAGACCTCTTTTTCAAAGACGCAACAACGAAAGGAGGAAACAAATGTATGATGGAAATCAAGTTGTTCGAGTAGTAAGTAAATATAAAAAACATGATGCTTATAATATTGGAGTTGAAATGAGTGAAAGAAAAGGAACAGGAAATTATGATAAAGAAAGAACACAATTTAATGTTGAATATGTTTCACTTACTGAAAAAAATTTATATCAGGAAATAAAACAAACTTTAAAAAATAGAAATATTGAATTTAATGATAAACCATCTACAAATATGTTTAATGGAATAACATTTTCAAGTGGACCCGAATTTTTTGAAACACTTGGAATGAAATTTGTAGATAGTGGTAGAACTTATCACGACGGTAAAAAGAAAGGTCAAATTGTAAAAATACCAGAGATCAAACGTAAAGAAGATATTCCTAAAACTGTATCATATTATTTTGATTCTTGTATGGATTTTCTAAAAGAATATGTTGGAGAAGAAAACATCCTTTTAGCACAAATTCATTATGATGAAGATACACCTCATCTTCAAGTATATTTTCTACCTATTGTTAATACTGTAAAAAGAAAACAATATGTTAAAGACAAAGATGGTAATGTTGTTAAAGAAAAACATGTAAATGCTAATGGAAATATAAGTTATACCCCTAAACTGCTTCGAGATGAAAAAGGTAAAATTATATATTCAGAAGTCAAAGGGAAATTTTTAAATTGTGATGAGTTTTGGAAACAACGAGGTGGTCAATACTCTTTTGGTAAATTACAAGATGAATTCAATGACTTTATAACAAAACGAGGTTTTAATTTATATCGTGGAGATATTGGAAGTAAAGTAGAAAATCAAACTAAAACTGAGTGGCAAATTAAAGAATTAAACGCTGAATTAGAGGAATTAAAACAAGAAAAAGTAAATGTATTAAAAGTAATAGAAAACTCTAAAAACGCTCTTGAAACATCCAATAAATCTAATGATAAAGATAATATATTAAATCCAACTAAAAGAAAACTTGGAGGATATAAAGATGAAGATGTAAATAAAATTATCGATTATACCAAAGATTTAAAAAAACAAGTTATTGTTTTAAATACTGATAATCAAAATAAAGATATTGAAATAAATAAATTGTTAAAAGAAAATGATACTTTTAGAAATAATAAGGAACTCATAAAAAGAAATGAAATTATTAAAGAGCAAAAGTCTACTATTAAAGAACAAGCTCAAGAAATTAGTAGATTAAATGGTGTTATTGATATATTGAATAATCAAATAGAAAATTTACAAGCAAAATTTGATAAGTTCAAAGAGAAAATCTATAACTTCTGTGATAAAATTTGCAGAGCTCTGGCTCATAAAATTGGTCTTCATTATGATAAAGATGATGATATTAATTATTATGAAATGGGAAGTTATGCATATGACATCAATAGAAAATACGATAAAGAAAAAGATAAATCTGATGATTTTGAAATAGGAATGTAATTAATAAATTCTCTCTCTTAAACTATAAATAGCAATAACTATATATAAA
>JAGARQ010000021.1 GCA_017622175.1 Bacilli bacterium
GAATACATAAAAAGTATGTCATATACAGAAGAAAAAGGTTTTGGAACTTATGCTAAAACAATTTCTGATGAAACATTATTTGATTTAGTTAAATATACAAAAGATCATATTTCTCAAAAAACAGATGATATTCTAGCATCAAAATTTGATATTAATCCAAAAGTTTATGCTGGAAAAAATATTGCCTGTGAATTCTGCCAATTTAAAGACTTATGCTTTATGAAAGAAAAAGATCAAGAATATTTAGAGAAAGTAGAAGACCTATCATTTTTAGGAGGTGAAGAATAATGCCTAGTTGGACACCTGAACAACAAGACGCCATCAACTTAGAAGGAAAAAACATCATAGTTTCCGCTGGAGCAGGATCAGGAAAGACAGCCGTTCTTACTGAAAGAGTTCTTCGTAAACTAAAAAGTGGTATTCATATTAATGAATTATTAGTACTAACATTCACAAATGCTGCAGCAGCAGAAATGAAAGAAAGAATTAGAAAAGCTATTAATAAAACACCGGGCTTAGAAGAAGAGGCTAATTTAATTGATGGAGCCTATATTACAACATTCGATTCTTTCTCCTTATCAATCGTAAAAAAATATCACACAAAACTAAATGTCACTAGTAATATCAAAATTACTGATGAAGTAGTAATAGATATAGAAAAAAATAGAATTCTAGATGAAATAATGGAGAAAAATTATTTATCTCCAAAAGAAGATTTCACAAAACTAATTCAAAATTTTTGTTTAAAAGATGATAAAGAACTAAAAGGATATATTTTAAATACCTACAAAAAAATAGAATTAAAATATGATAAAGAAAAGTATTTAGAAAATTACTTCAACGAAGAATTTACTGATGAAAAACTAAATAGTTATATTAATGAATATATTAGTTTAATTGATTCTCATCGTAAAAATATTTCTAATTTATTAATTGAATTAAATGATTACTTTGATGGTGACTATGTAGTGGCAGTAGAAGACCAATTACACAAATTAATGCATGCAAAAACATATGAAGAAATATATAATTCATTAGATTTTAAATCAATAAAAGCAGTACCTAAAGGTAGTGATGAAAGAGGAAAAAGAGTAAAAGAAGCCATCTCTGATTTAACAAAAGAAATTAAAGCTCTTGCTATTTATGAAACAACAGATGAAATGAAAGAAGAAATTTTATCTACTAAATCAAGTGTAAAAGTAATAATTGATATTTTAAAAGAACTTGATAAAGAACTAACAAATTACAAACAAGTTCATGAATTATATAATTTCACAGATATCGCAAGACTGGCAATTAAAGTAGTTGATGAATATCCTGATATAAAAGAAGAACTAACAAACTCATTTAATGAGATATTAGTTGATGAATATCAAGATACATCTGATACTCAAGAAAAATTTATTTCACTTATTTCTAATAATAATGTTTATATGGTTGGAGATATCAAACAATCTATTTATCGTTTTAGAAATGCCAACCCATATATCTTTAAAAATAAATATGATTTATATCGTGATACAGATGCTGGTATAAAAATTGATTTAGTAAAAAACTTTAGATCAAGAAAAGAAGTATTAGAAAATATAAATCTCTTATTTGATTTATTTATGGATGATGAAATAGGAGGAGCAGACTATAAAACATCACACAGAATGGTCTTTGGAAACAATTCTTATCTTGAACAAGGCCACACTGATCAAAACTATAATTTAGATGTTTTAACTTATAAAGAAGTTCCAAAACCATTTACTAAAGATGAACAGGAAGCTTTTATTATAGGAACAGATATAATTGAAAAAATAACTAATAAATTCCAAGTGTTTGATAAAGATACAGGAGTGCTTAGAAATATTGAATATAAAGACTTTGTAATATTACTAGATAAAAGTAAAAACTTTGATTTATACAAAAAAATATTTGAGTACTTACATATCCCCCTAACAATATTAAAAGATGAATCTCTTCGTAAAGACCAAGATGTTTTAGTATTAAAAAATCTAATTAATTTACTAATATGTATAAAAGAAAAAAGATTTGATGAAGACTTTAAATATAGTTATACATCAATTTCTCGTAGTTACTTATTCAAAATAACAGATGAAGAACTATATGACATTCATATATCTAATAAATACCAAGAAACAGATCTTTATAAATTATGTTTAGAAGTAATTAATGAAATAGATACAATGTCTCCATCAGCATTCTTAAACTATGTTTTAGAAAAATTCAATTATGATGAAAAACTATTAACTATAGGAAATGTTAAATCATTTAGAATACGTTCTGAATATTTCTATAACTTAGTAAAAAACTTCGAAGAAAATGGAAATACAATTTATGACTTTTCTACATATTTAGATCAAATATTTGATAATGATTATGACTTAAAATTCTCAGTTAATACATCATCATCAAATAGTTGTAAGATAATGACAATTCATAAATCAAAAGGACTAGAATTCCCAATTTGTTATTTCGCAGGCTTCTCTGGTAAATTTAATACTCAAGAATTAAAAGAAAGAATAATCTATGACAACAAGTACGGTTTAGTGGTCCAAAAAGTAGATGAATATTATAAAGATACTATTCTTAAAACACTACTTAAAAATTCAACTAAGAAAGAAGAAATATCAGAAAAAATAAGACTTTTATATGTTGCTGTAACACGTGCTAAAGAAAAAATGATTATAGTTATGCCAGAGACTGATGAAGAGTCTGAAACATTAGAAATAGTACCAGTCTATGAAAGAAATAAATATAATAGTTTCTTATCAATTGTAAAAAGTATATTTTCTGTACTTCTACCATTTGAAATAAAAAAAGAAATAGAAGTAAATAGAAAATATCAAATAACAGAAGATACATCTAGTGAAGAAGAATTAAAAGAAAATATCGATAACTTAGAAGTAGAAGAAAATGAATATGAAGAAACAATTCTAGAAGAACAACACTATTCAAAAGAATCACTTCATATCATCTCTAAGGAAGAACAAGAAGTAATGGACTTTGGTACAAAAGTTCATGAAGTTTTAGAACAAATGGATTTTAAAAATAGTGAAGAATATTTAAATAATATTGATAAAAATATAAAAGAAAAAATAAAAATATTCTTAGAAACTCCAATTATAAAAGAAAATATAAATAATAAAATGTATAAAGAATATGAATTCACATATCTTGAGGAAAACTCTATCTCACACGGAATAATTGACTTACTAATTGAAAGAGATGACAAAATGATTATTATAGATTATAAGTTAAAAAACACATCTGATGAAGCCTACGATAAACAATTAAATGGTTATCGTAAAGTAATTAAAGAAAAAACAAATAAAGATGTAGAATGTTACTTATACTCAATAATAAATAGTGAATTTAGAAAAGTAGAA
>JAGARQ010000022.1 GCA_017622175.1 Bacilli bacterium
CAATATCTTTTACATCTTTTTACTAAATAATGTACTAACTACAAAAGCACCTTCCATCACTAAAATTACCATTAAAGTAATTATTCCACTATCACTAGAAGTCTTAGGATTATCAATTGCTTTTTCCCAGTGAGCATAAAAAGTCATATCTTGATCAATACCAGATTCCGCAAGTATTAATTCTAATTTAGTGCCACCTTCTTTTTCAGTATAGTAACCACTAAAGTAATAACCATCTCTACTAGGTTCAACTAAATTATCATATGAATCATCATCCCAAGTTATAGAATAAGAATCACCATCATTAAACTTACCACCATTAGCATTAAAAACAACTTCATATTTTTTATTAAGTTTCAAAAGCAAATGAATTGTACTATCTTGTTCTACAGAATAATCAGCCAATGTTCTTCCATCTTCCATTTCTTGTCCTTTAAATAACAACCTTTGATTTTCTGGTAAAAAATTATTATCTACATTGTAAATTTTCATTTTAACAGCTTCAATAACATCAGAAGATTCAACCTCTAATTTTAAATTACTACCATCAAGTTTCTTTACAAATATCTCCATAGCACTAACATTAGGAATATAAAACATTACAAGTACAGTAACAAATAATAATAACTTCTTCAAAAATATCACCTCTATTATTAATATATTATCTAAACTAATTATAAAATATTTTATTCTTAAAATAAACAAAAAAATTAGCCATAAGCTAATCTTTTTTATTTATGAAAATATAATTTTGCTTGTTCCTCTACTTCCATAATTAACTCATCAATTGTACCATCAGTATGAACATTTTTCATATCATTTCTCACACTTCTTGGAAAAATATTTTTCATGTCACCAGAATAATAACTTCCATCTCTAGGTATTCTAGAATCAACTACTCTATATCCAGAATCATTCTTTATAACTTTAAACTTAAATGGTATAGAATAACCACTATCTTGTTTTAAAATATCATTTTCTAAATAATATTTCCCTTCAACTACCCAAGCATAAACATAATATAATGAATCTCTTTTTTCTTCTTCGAGTAAATATACTCTCATACTAACAAATGTCTTTGCTAAATCATTGTGTTTTTCTTCACTATCCCCTTTTTCAACTAAATAATTACGTATTGCTAAATAAATTTCATCATCATTTAAGTCAATTGCTGGAGTATATAAAAATCCCCATGTACTAAAAACAACAGGTTTATTTTCATTCATTCTCCTAACATCAACAATAAACATAAAAGCTAATGACACAAAAATTATAATTAAAATTGAAACTATAACTTTAAATAAAGTCTTTGTCTTTTTTATTTTCTTATCAGAATAACTAATTGTATTAATAATATTTTCATCAGACTTTTCTTTATATTCTTTTTTATCTAAGTTTTCTCCACTAATTAATTCGTTAATAGTAATACCAAGTTCATCACACAATGGTTTCATTAAAGATAAATCTGGCATTCCTCTTCCATTTTCCCACTTAGAAATTGCTCTATCTGTAACTCCAATTTTATCAGCCAATTCTTGTTGAGTCATATTCTTTTCTTTGCGAAGTTTTAAAATAAATTTTCCAATCTTTTCTTGATTCATATTTAACTCCTTTCATAAAAAAATTATAATATAACTTAATAAAAAATAACCCAAACGAAACGTAGAGTTATTTTATTATTTAAATCTTTTTAATAATCCATTTTATAAAAGTTCCAATTAAAAGTCCAACTAAAGAAACTACTAAATACCAAATAGCATGTATTAAAGCAGAACTATTATAATATATCCATACACTTGGTATAAACAAAATAGAAACTAAAATAGGATAAAAAAACTTAATTTTATAACTTGAAATAGATCCAATAATTAATCCTAATCCAAATGTAGAAATCAAAATAAGTAAAACCATTCCCATTGCATCAGTAGGGCCTGCAAATAATGGAAATATATAAAACATAAATAATTGTAAAATTAAGATAATAATTTCTTTTAAATATTTCTTCATAGTTACCTCCTATTTTATAAAGATAAAAACACAACTATTGCACATATAAATATAAATATTGAACAACCAAAACTAACTAATGCTACACTTCTATTATCCTTAAATTCTTGTATACCTTGAACTAAAAGAACAACACCTACTAATGGAGCAGCAACATATATTGCCTTGTCCCATATTTTTAATAATTGAAGCAAAGCAAATACAATAACTAATATAGATGTAATTAACCTAATAATAGTCAATGCTTTATCTTTACCTGTCATCTTATTCCAACCTTTCATAATAACCTCTATTTACTAATCTTCTTTTCAACTAAAACAACTGTTATTAGCATTGGAATTAATTGAACAATTACAACTATAGATAATATCGTATCAGAAAAACTAATAGATAAATAATTTAATACAAGCAAGACAATACTTAAAACTAATTCAAACAAACCAACTATCAAAAACAATTTACCACAATAATTATTTGCTTCTTTCCAAGCCTTCTCATCTTTCATTGATTTATTTGTTCTATATCCAATAAACCAATTAGGTTTACTTGGTGGAAATTTAAAAAGTAAAAATCCTACTACTACTATTAATATTGGTATCAAAAAAACTGTATACATCATTTTAAACATCTCCTTCTAATTAAATTTTTTTATAACACTAAACATCTCAAATATAATTAAAGATTCTTCATTAAAATCATTATTTAAATCTTTAAAATATTTATAATGTACTTTTTTCCAATAATCTAAACTTAAATCTCCCTCTCCTTCCATTTCAGCAAATTCACAAGTCATATCCTTAAACTTCATAATCTTAAAATCTAAAGTCTTTATCATACAAGCATTACTATTATCATTAAAACAAATAATAGATTCTTCTCCAACTACAGGTAAATCATTTTCATCATATAAGTAAGATGTCGCAGTCTTTTTACCCATCAACACCAACTTAACTAACATATCATTATCAATACCAAACTTCCATCTATCCATATGATTACCTCTACCTATATCATACCACAAAAAAAGTAGATTTTATATCTACTTTAATTTTAATTTACCACAATTTCTAAATTTGTTTTTTCCATAAACAAACTTCTTAGAATTAGTATTATTTGGAAGTTCAATAACTTCTAAAACCCAATTCTTGATATTAACTAAGAATTTCATATTATCTTTCATAACTAAATAGTATGGTGATAAATCACTCAATACATCAGCAGTCTCAATTGGAAATATCATTGCTGGTGACGAACCGCCTACACAAAAATCGATTACCCTTTCAAAAAAATTCATATTTTTTGATCTAGATAATACATATATTTCATATGGTTCACCATAGTATTCTTTTAATATTTCAGAATAAGAATCAAACTTACTCTTATACTTATCTTTATCAAGTTCCTTTCTCATAACAAGTGCTGGTAATTGATTATCATCATTTAATAAATAATCTACTGTTAAACCAAATACTTTAGATAATTCTTGTAAATTACTAACGTCAGGCATTCCTCCATCACTTTCCCATTTAGTTATAGCTTGTCTTGAAACATTCATAACTTCAGCTAATTGTTCTTGTGATAAACCAAATCTTTTTCTAATATCTTTTAATTTTTCTCCTAGTGTCATACCTTTCCCTCCTTGACGCAATAATCATATCTAAAATAATAAAAAACTAACAGCAACAAGTCTTTACATTTATGCTACTTTTCGTAGCACACTCTATATTTAAATTATATCATAAAAAAGCAGATAATATATCTGCTTTAAATACATCTAATCTATAATGTTAACTATATCATCACAATACTTTTTATATAATTGATTAACTTGCTCACTTTTATCTAACACTGACTTCTTTTCATTTACTAATTCAATAAACATAGAATTAAATTCTTTTGTAACTTTTTCTAATTTAGAAATAATTTTTTTCTTACCTCCAAAAACCTTACATAACATTATACAAATAACTTCTGGTCTTGTATTATTTTTAAATAACATATTTACTTGTTTTAATAAATCATCATTGTTTTCATAATTAAGTTCTTTAATACTTTCAAACTTTCTTGCACTTGATACTTCCATTAAAGCATAAACTTCATTTGGAATACCTTCTTCTAAAAAAGTTTCTTTAGCAACAACTTCTAATCTATTCTTTAAATAATCATCTTCACTTGGAGCAAGTAAATAAATATTTCTACAAGCAATAAATTCTTTATTCTTTCTTAATTTTTTACTAAATAATTTTTGTTCATAAACAGAAACTAAATTATCAAAAAATCTTCTAAAACATAATAACCAATTCAAAACAGCAATACCTCCTCCAGCAATAGGACATAATAAATAAATAATTCCATTCATAATAAGTACACATGTTTTTATCCATTGTGTCCATTTAAATTTACCTTTATTTTTACTAATTAAACTTTGATCAAAAATACCAAAATAATTTTCTTTAGAGCTATTAAAATAAACAGCAATTAAAACATAACATAAAAAATTAACAAATAATTCTAAATTAATAAGTCTTAAATAAGGAAGTACATACATTATAATTGCAGCAACAAATATCTTTTTAGCTTCATAATCTTTTTTTAATAACTTACATGTACTATCAAAAATCATCCATAAACAAATAAAATAATATAAACTAAGCACAATATCCTTACCAGTAAATAACAAAATACAAGTCTGAATACCATAAGCCAAAACTAATAATAGTAAAATTATTTTTAAATAGTTTTTTTCAATACAAGTTTCTTTTTTTCTAAAATAATTAATAAAAGTAATTAAATAAAATCCTAAAAAAGAACTACTTAAAACAATACTTAAAACATCTCTATCAACAAATATTAATTTTAAAATTAATAAAATAATTAATAGAAAAACAAATATAACTCTTTTATTTATTTTCTTCATAATTACCTCCTAAAAATTATTTCTGACAATATCACTTATTTCATTTATACGTTTATAAACATCTTCATTTCTAAAGTTTGCTTTAGCATGTTTAAAAATATCATCAATATGTTTTGTAATACTACCAAATTGTTCCATCCACTCATGTCTAGGCATAATCCATATATGTAAATGTCTATTTTCTTTTTCTTCAAACAAAACATTAAAACGTTCACAAATATTATTTTCTCTTAATATTTCAATTGTCTTATTCACAATATCAAACATTTCATGTTGTTCATCACTTGTTAATTCTGAAAATTTTTCTACACAGCTTTTAGGTGTAACTACAAAGAATCCTTCTATTGGCAATTCCCAATCTTGGGATAACATAAATCTTTCATTTTCATAAGCCATTCCACATGGTAAAGAAAACTCACCTCTTGCAAATGCACAACTAGGGCAACCTTCATATGTAACTTCTTCTAATGCATAATTAATCATAATGACCACTCTTCTTTCATCATATCAAAAATCTTTTTTCTATCATCCTCTGTATAAGGATCTTTTTGCGCTTTAAACTTAGATAAATTCCATTTCCAAAAATTATATCCAAAATGTCTATCTTTATATACTTTTCCAAATAATTTAAGTTCATTTTTATATCTAGGTACAAAATGATAATGTACTTTAGGTACTTCTTTATCCCTATAAGCATTGTTCATTAAACATGCAAAATTAAACATTGTCGCATTAAACAACTTCTTACAAATTCTTTCTAATTCCTTTTCTATTATTCCTAGTTCAATCCACTCATCACTACTAAGTTCACTTAAAGATTCTTTATCATTCCCAACAATACAATATCCCGGATGATCTTGACACCAAACTCCAAATGTCACAGTCCAATACTTTCCTTTATAAAGTTCCATAAAACACCTACTTTAATCTTCTTCTAAGTTCTAAAACTTTTTCTTTATCAGGAACATATTTAAATCTAGGTTTAACAAAATTATCTGAACCACGTTCTTCAAAATCATATCTAGGAATTAATTGAACATGAAAATGATTCATTGGACCATCACACATAGTACATAAATAAACACTTTCAGAATTATAAACCTCTCTAATAACATTCATAGCTTTTTTAGAAAATTTAAATACTCTTTCACAAGTAATATCATCAATATCCATCATATCTTTAAAATGTTTTTTTGTACTAACCGCCACATGTCCATTAGCTCTAGGATTACCCACTAAAAAACACTCAATTATATCATCTTCATAAACAATCATCTCAGAGTCATCTCCAAATAAAACACCATCATGTGCTTTATTAAAACAAGTTGGACAAATACCAGAATCAGTTAACTCACGATTTGTAACCTTTCCTTCTCTAACCATTTGAACTACTTCTTCTTCACTAAAATCCTTTAAATTATTCATATAAACCTCCTACTTTAAACTATCTAAATAATTATTAGATTCTTCTCTATTCTTAAAAATAATTATTTCTTTTTCATCTTTATATTTATCAAGTAATTTATATATTTCAGGTAATTTTTCTTCTCTAAAACTTAATATTTTATTTTTAAATTCTTCACTTAAAGATTCTTCTTTCCAAGGCATATCATCACGTTGTTGTCCCACTCTACTAGTTGCACCTTCTAAAGAAACTTCTAAATCAAAATCAAGTAAAATAATCGTATCACAAGCATTAATTCTCATTTCTAAAGTTCTTTGATAATTACCATCCATAATCCAAGTATCTTCTAAAAATATTTTATTTAAAATACTATCAAACTCTTCTCTAGAAATAGTAGTCTTGTCAGGTTTATTCCAAATAAGATCCAAATGATATATTGGATAATTTAAAATATCTTTTAACTTCTTAGAAAAATAACTTTTCCCAGAACCAGGACATCCAATAACAATAATTTTATTCATAATTACCTCCAACTATAAATATTTATAAATTTATTATAGCAAATAAAAAAGTAAGATTAAACCTTACTTTTAATTATTCAACAATGTACGGAGTCGAAACACTACCATCTCCCCCAGATATAAGTGTTCCAAGTTTAAGTGAAACTGACGGACGAACGCCGCGCGTATAAGGGACGTCGTGGCTGAACAGAGTGCCAGAGGAAGCCAGATAGAACCCGCGAGCATTGTGGCTGTAGAAGTAAAACGGCGACAAAGACCACTGATATTGACCTGTATGTAAGTAAGATGTCGTACTATAGCCTTTATTCCCGCTTCCAGCTAAAGTATATTCATCTGCTGTAAGTAACCCTACTGGATAAATAAGACTTCCATTTCCTTTTGAACTACTTACTGTAAAACTATCTAATTTTTCA
>JAGARQ010000023.1 GCA_017622175.1 Bacilli bacterium
TGTAAAAGTCCTTTTCTTTTTTGATAAATTATGTTATTATAGTGAGTCAAAGAGAAGAGGTGTCATATATGAAGGTTTGGACTAAGGTGCATTTAAAAGATCAAGATAAAAATACTGAGTTAATTAGTAAAGCATTAACTAATTATTTATATGGATATGGACCAATTGACTCTATTTGTAAGAAATATAATGTTGATGCTAAAGATAGAAAGATTTTAGATCAATTTACAGCAAATAGAGTAGCAGGACTTTTAATGTTATATTTAGCAGGAGATACAAGAAGAATTAATGACATCGTAAATAGATATAATGTAGATCATAGTTTTGTTTCTAATATATTACCTGAAATAGAAGGATATATTAATAAGTAAAAGAAAAGAACTTCTTTATGAAGCTCTTTTTGTTTTTGTTAAATAAAAAATAACATACTAACAATACTTAGTAGCATGGCTAATACTAAGACAATTATTATTATTTTTGTAAATATTTTATTCATTAGTTTCACCTCATTTATTAATTATAAAATAAATGTTGGAATTTGTAAAATGATTTAAGAAATTGTTTTATCATTTATTAATATAATTTAGTGGTGATACTAATGAATATAGATTGGATTAAGAAAAGAAAATTATTAGTTATTTTATTATTTATTACAATTATTAGTTTTTTATTTGGTTCATTATTTATAAGTATTTTAAGTGATAATAATCAAGTTTTAGTAAAAGAATCTATTATTAGTTATTTTAATGGTATTAAAACTGGTGATTTTACTTATTTAAAGAGTTTATATAGTATTTTATCAAGTAATCTTATTATAGCTTTATTTATATGGATAATGGGTATTTCTATTATTGGTATTTTATTAGTTGTTTTATTACTTATATATTATAGTTTTATTACTGGCTTTAGTTTAGTTAGTATTTTATATACTTATGGTTTTAAAGGAATATTAGTTAGTATAATATATATGATTCCTGAAGTTATTAATTTATTTGTTTTATTTGTACTTAGTTATTATTCTATTAGTTTTTCTATTCTTTTATTTAATTATTTATTTAGAAAGAAAGATATTAATAGAAAAGTTGTAGTTGCTAGATACTTAAAATATTTAATTATATCTCTAGGTATTTTTATTATTACTAGTTTTATTTCTGTTTTTGTTATTCCTAATATTTTAAAGTTTTTTTAACTTTAAATTAGTTTAATTTTAGTGTATACTTTTGTTGGTGAATAATATGGAAAAGAAAGTTATTGGATTAGGTATGAGTGGTGGTGTTGATTCATCAGCTGCTGCTTATTTATTAAAAGAACAAGGTTATGAAGTAATAGGTATTACTATGTTACTTATTGATAATGATAAATCAAAAGAATCTATTATTGATGCGAAAAGTGTTTGTGATTTTTTAGGCATTAAACATGTAGTTATTGATTTAAGAGATAAGTTTAAAGATATTGTTATTAAGAATTTTATTGATTCTTATAAATCTGGTGTTACTCCTAATCCGTGTTGTGTTTGTAATAAGTATTTTAAATTTGGTTTATTTTATGAAGAAGCTAAAAAACTTGGATGTGATTTTATTTCTACTGGTCATTATGCTTCTATTAAAGATGGTAAGTTATATAGAGCTAAAGTTTTAGAAAAAGATCAATCTTATTTCTTATGGGGGATTAATAAAGATATATTGGATAAAGTTATTCTTCCATTACAAGATTATGATGATAAGGATATGGTACGTGAAATGGCATTTAAAGCTGGTATTAGCGTTAGTAATAAGAAGGATAGTCAAGAAGTTTGTTTTGTACCAAATGATGATTATAAGGCATTTTTAGATAGTAATTTAGATAGTTTACCTAGAAGTGGAGATATTTGCTTAAAAGATGGTACTGTTTTAGGTAAACATAATGGTTTAATTTATTATACAGTTGGTCAAAGAAAAGGACTAAATATCTCATACAAAGAACCATTATATGTAATTGAACTAGATACTATTAATAATAAATTAATAGTTGGTTCTAATGATGATTTATTTAAAAATAGTTTAACTGCAAAAGATATAAATTTATTAGTAGATGAATTACCTAATGAGATATTTGCAAAAGTTAGATCTAGAGGAATGCTTAAACCTTGTAGAGTTAAGTTTTTAGATAATAATAAAATGCAAGTAAATTTACTTGAAGATGAAAGAGCTATTACACTTGGACAATCTGTTGTTTTATATGATAAAAATAACTGTTGTTTAGGTGGAGGAATAATAGAAAAAGTTAATTAAAATTATAGGCATCATAAATGATGCTTTTTTATTTATTAATTTTTATAAAATGTGTCAATTTACACTTGATTATTTACAGGTAAATGTCTATAATTATATTAGGAGGGTAAATTATATGAAAGAATTAAATGTAGTACTTACCGAATTAGGAATTAGTAAAGTTCGTTTAGCAAAATATTTAGGAGTATCAAGACAAATGTTATACAATTATTTAGGTATTGATAATATTAATAATTGGCCTAAAGAAAAAGCAGCGAAATTACTAAGTTTATTAAATATTGAAAATATTGAAGCATTAAGTGATTTAAAGATTACTGGTGAATATATTATTGAAGTTGAAGGTAGACTTAATGAAGGTGTTAAGGATACTTCATCTAAAGAAGTTATTGCTGACTTAAAAGGTTTTAATAAGAAAGAACAAGAATTACTTTCAGATATTATTAATTTATTAAAAGAAAAATTAAGTTCTGATAAGACTAAGGATACTTATAATACATATTTATATTTATTCCATTTCTTACAATCTATGGAAACAACTGATGAATTAAAATATATTTTAGGATATATGTCTAAATCTTTAGGATTTACTGATCCTATGGAATTTGTATTTAATAAAGATAAGCAATTTATTTTTGAAAGTATTTTATTTAGTGCTATGACTTTATATAATAATGGAGGAGCTTCTAAGAGTAAACTTAGTGCATCTCATCAAAGATTTGTACAAGATATTGAACATAAAAACGAAGAGAAGTTATCTCGTACCCAAGAATTAAATACTGCGAAAGTTCAAGCTTTAAAAGAACTTGGTTATACTGAAATTAATGAAGAAAATGCTAAAGAAGTATTAGAAAAGATTGCAGAAATTCAATCTAGAAAAGTTTAAGAATAAAGAGGTGTATTTATGAATCAACATTGTCCAGCGTGTGGTACTAAAATTGAAGGAGATAGTAAGTTTTGTACTACTTGTGGTTATAGTTTAGAAACTAAGGTTAATAATCAAAATAGTAGTCAAGCTAGTAATACAAATGCTACTAATACAAATTATGATATAAATAATAACTTTACTACTTATGAAGGTGTTAAACAATATACTAATGGTATGGCAATTGCTGGATTAGTTATTTCAATTGTTTCACTTATATTATGTTGTGGTAGTATTTCATTAATTGGATTAATATTTTCAATTATTGGTATGAATAAAGCAGAACAAAATAATGATATTGGTAAGGGAATAGCAATTGGTGGTTTAGTTGTTAATATTCTAGGAATACTTTTATTCTTATTTTGGATGTTAATTTGGCTAATTCCTTTTGTAGGAGTTATGGTTAGTGCAATGTAATTAAAAAGATTATGATTAAATAATCTTTTTTTATTAGAGGTTTTATATGAAGAGTAGGACAGTATGTATATTTAAAAATTTATTTGATATAGAATGTGCTGGATGTGGAGGCACTAGAATGTTTTTATCTATTCTTAAATTAGATTTTTATCAAGCATTTAGATATAATCCATATGTATTTAGTTTACTTGTAGTAGGGTGTATATATGGTATATATGCTATTATAATGAAATGTTTAAAGAAAAAGATATTTATTCCTAATATGAAATGGTTATATATATTTATCTTTACTACAGTATTATTTATGATACTTAGAAATCTACCCGGATTTGAATTTTTACTTCCTACTAAGGTTTGATATTAAGAGAGTGGGGAAGAGAGAGTGTGATACGTTTATGAGGCGTTTAAATGGATAATAATACAAAGAATGATTATAAAGATTTAATTGGATTAATTTTTGGGATAATTTCATTATTAATAATTATATTTAAAGTAATTAATAATTTTTATTTATATTTAATTTCATTAATTATATTTTTAATTGGATTTATATTATCAATATTTAGTCATAAAAAAAGACCTTTAAAAATATTTAGTATTATATTTAATGGTCTGGGAATAGTTATTTCACTAATTTTATTAATTATATTTGGAGTATTATACGTTATATTTTAATGTATTTATATATAGGGAAGTACTTATTTTAAGTATTTTTTCTTATATCACTAACTTCCTATAATTGATATTATGTTAACTTCTATATATAGTTATTTTGGTTTATTTATATATACATATTACTCTATGTTTATGTTAAATGTATTTTATTAGTACTACTACATTTATAATTATAATGTTTTTATTTAATTAGATAAAGATATTTATATTAATTATAATTTAAATTAATTTTATTTTTACATTTATATACATATTTATTTAATTATATTTAATTTATATATGTATTTAATATATCTATATATATGGTTAAAATATGACGTTCATTTTAAGCGATTTATCTTCTTTGAGACTATCACTTCTCTGTCTCGATTTATTCTAGACGATTTAACTTTTATTAGATGATATGTTCATCACCTAAAATTATTAGGATGCATTCTAAGCGATTTAGTTTTAAAAAGATGGATAGTTCTTCATCTCGATTTAAAATATGAAATGTATATTTTTTTGATATAAATCCATTATAGTTAATGGAGGGATAATTATGAGTAAAAATAAGACTAAAAGTAATTCTAATATTAAATGTGATGTGGTCTCTTGCGAAAATAATAATTGTGAAGAGGGGACTTGTACTTTAAAAGAAGTATCTATTAGTTGTGATTGTGATAATGATAAATGTCATGATACTTGTGAGACAATTTGTCAAAGTTTTAAAGAAACATTAGCTAATATTAATGATAATGAATATGAGGTTGATTCTGATTCAGAATAAAATAAAAAGAGGGGGACTACTCCTCTTTTTTTTGTGGTCCCCTCTCCTTCTCTATTTTACTTTTTTTAAATCATATATCTCATCAACTGCATCACAAACGTTTTGTGAGTGTGTTACAATTATTACACATTTTCCCTCTTCATGAGCTAATCGTTTAAATATATCTAATATTTCGCTTTCAGTTTGTTTATCTAAATTACCAGTTGGTTCATCTGCTATAATCATTTTTGGGTTATATGATAAACTTCTAGCTATTGCGATACGTTGTTGCTCCCCTCCTGATAATCTTAATACTTTACGATTTGCATAATTTTCTTTTAAGCCAACACTTTCCATTAGTTCTAGAGCTTTTTGTTTTTTATTTTTAATTTTTTTACCACTAGCATCCATTGATAGAATTATATTTTCACTAGCAGTCATGTATGGCAATAAGTTATAGCTTTGAAATACTATTCCAATTTGACTGTTTCTATAAGTATCTAGGTTTATATTTTTTAGATCTTTACCATCAAATATTACGGAACCTTCAGTACAACGTTCAAGGCCACTTATTAGCGATAAGAGAGTTGTTTTACCACTACCACTTCTACCTCTTATGGCATATATTTTTCCTGCTTCAAAGTCATAATTAATGTCTTTTAAGGCATATTCGTCTTTTTCTGCATCACTATATCTATAACTGGCATTTTTAATGCTTAATAATATGTTTTCTTCGTTTCTTTTTTCTTTTTTCATATTATGACCTCTCTTTCAATATTGTGAGTGGTGAAAATCTTTGGATACTTATCATTGAAGCTAAACTACTAACTATAACTAATGATAGACCAATTACTAATAGTTCTAATATGACAGTCATATCTACTACAGCATTAATTGAATCATATGCTTGTACAGTTGGTTTTCCTTGCATTTTATTAAAGTTTGGAATGTTTCCTTTATTTCCTTGCATTTCATTTGGTCTACCAAAATTGTTTTCCATTTCTTGTTGGGAATTTGTAGAATTTTCTATTTCACTTTCTAATAAAGAATTACTTACTGGCTTAGATATTGCTGCGCCAATTCCTGCGCCTATAACTAGGGCAAATAAAGCAACAAGTAGTAGTTCTGATACAAATTGAATTGTTAGTTTTAATTTACTTATTCCAATTGTTCTAAATACTCCAATTTCATATTTTCTTTCTCTAATGTTGATCATATTTAGAATAAATAGGACTACCCCTCCAATTAGCAATGTAATAACTAAGAATGTTTTTGCGAATGATTTTATATTTTTTATTGATGAAACTGCGGCTTCTGCAATTTCTTGATTTGTTTCAACCATATAGGTTTCATCTAAACCTTTTTTATAAAATTCTTCTTGAATTGTTTCGGTATTCTTATAATCATCTATAATAAATGTTGGGTTAACTGAACCTGTAATATTTTCATTTTCTGTATCAATAGTTACTACGGCATCTGCATTTGTAATTATTGTATTTGCGGAATTTGAAAACATGCTCATCATTTGATTTTCACTTTCGGCATTATCTTCAAAGATTCCAATTATTTCAAATTCATAGGTATTTTCATTTGTATCTTCTAATTTTATTATGTCATTTAATTTTAATTTGTTATAATCTGCAAGTTCTTGGTTGATAAAGACATAGTTTCCATTAAATGCTTTATCCCAGGCATCTTCTGTTATTTCATTCATTGTATATGTACCTGTGATAAATTCACTCATTGATTCTATTGAACTATATCCAGTTAATGAAAAGTCCATAGAATTGTTTTGCATTTGACCTTTTCCACCACGTCCTCCACCAAACCCACCTGGAGGTGTTTCTACTTCTATTTCAGCTTTTTCAATACTATTTCCATTTAATGAAATACTATAAGTATAATAACTTTCTATGTGTTTACTATCTGCGAATGATTTGACATCATCAATAGTGTACGATGCAATATTTTCAAACCTTTCTTTAGCTTGTTCTCTTCCCTCTTCTCCTCTTATATCAAAATTTCCCATCATTTCTTTTCTATTAAATGTTAGGGTTAATTCTTTTTCATATGAGTTACTATATGAATTAATTAAATCTGATGCAGTGTTATTAATAGCAAGTGTTACAGTACAAGCACAGGCTATAACTAATATAATTGCACCTATTAAAATGTTTCTACCTTTATTTCTTGTGATTGAAATCCAGGCGTTTTTAAATAAGAACATATCGTTCCCTCCTTTATTTTTGTTTCATGTTAATTCTATAATTTAAACATTAAAAAAACATTAAAATTTATAAGTTTTAATGTTTTTATTTAAAAATTATTCTAAATGTTGTGTAATTGTCCTTTGAAATTACTTGAATTTCTCCATTATGATTATTTATGATGTTTTTGGCTATTGCAAGACCTAAACCATATCTATTAGAATCTCTATTTCTTGATTTATCACTTCGGTAAAATCTTTCAAATATTTTTTCACATTCTTCTTTAGGAATTGTTTCTCCATTATTTATTATATCTATTATTTTATTATTTTTTTCTTGGTATAAGTTAACTTTAATTATACTATTTTTAAAACTATGTTTTATAGCGTTATCTATAAGTATTCCAATTACTTCTTCTATGTCTTGTTTATGACATTTTAATAAGATATTTCTCTTGACTGAAGTATCTATCCTTACATTATTTTCATAGGCTAGACTTTCAAATTCTAGGACCCTTTTTTCTATTATTTTTGATAAGTTGTTTTCCAGGTAGGAATCTTTATTTTGAACTATTTCTGATTTTGATAAGTTTAGTAGTTTTGTTATTAAATTGTTCATTCTATCTGATTCAGATTTTATATTATTTATATATTTTTCATTTTTCTTATTTATTTCAATACAATCTATACTTGCCATCATTACTGATAGTGGTGTTTTTAATTCGTGTGATGCATCTGCAATAAAGTTTTTTTGTTTTAAAAATGTTTCTTCTACTGGTTTTGTAATCCACTTGGTGATTTTCTTTGATACAAAGTAAACTATTAATTCAACTAATATTAATATGATTATTGATGTTAGTAGTATTGATGATAATCTTTTTCTTATGTTTGATGTATCAATAATTATTAAATAATTATTTTTTTTATAATTGTAAGCTATATCATTAATGTATAATGGGTTTATTTTAACTTTATCATTTTTATTATTTTTAATAATAGTATTTACTTTTGTTATTATTTTATCATTTGGGACTATTTCATTATGACTTATTTTATGAATTATATTATTATTTTTATCTAATATAAATGTATATATATTATAGTCCATAACCATTTTATTTTTTAGTTCTTCAAAATTTGGTTTTATTGGTTTTTTGTTAGGATTATTTATAAACATTATGTTTATGCGAGATAAATTTCTTTTTATATTTGTATATTCTTTATGATAGTTTTGAATATTAAAGATTATTACTGTTGTAATTATAAATAATGAGATTATTGAAAATATTGTATAAAATGTTTTTTTAGTTAGTTTTTCCATTTATACCTCCAATTTATATCCCATACCACGGACTGCTTTTATTGTTATATTTGAATCAATTATTTTTAATTTCTTTCTTATAAATGAAATATATGCTTCTAAATTATTTGATTCAAAATCTGTATCAATTCCCCAGATTTTGTCATATATTTGTTCTTTTGAAACTATTTGGTTTTTATTTTTCATTAAATATTCTAATATCATTAATTCTTTATAAGATATATTTATTAATTCATTACTTTTTATACATTTAATGGTTGATGTTTTAAGATTTAATTCAATATCTCCTATATTAATTATGTTATTATTTATATTACTTCTTAGTTGAACGTTAACTCTAGCAATTAGTTCATCTATATGAAATGGTTTTGTTAGATAATCATTGGCTCCATTTTCGAAACCAATTAATTTATCTTCAATAGTAGATCTAGCTGTAAGCATTATTATTTTTGATTCTATATTGTTTTTTCTTAATTCTTTTAATATGTCTATTCCATTTATTTTTGGTAACATAATATCTAATATTATAAGATCATATATTTCAGTTAAGGCGTTATTTAAACCGTCTAAGCCATTTGTTGAAATGTCTACATTATATTTTTCACTTCTAAGTTTTGTTGCGATAATATCAGCTAATTTGTATTCATCTTCTACAACTAATATTCTCAAGGTAATCACCACCTATATCATTATAAATAATAAAGATTAAAATAATATTAAAGTTTGTTTTTATTATAACATATTTTTTTACATACAAAAAAAAGAGAAAAGTTTCTCTTTTTTATTCTAATTCATCTAAAATACTTTTACCAATTGGTGGTAAAGATACATCAAAGTTATCAGCTATTGTTGCACCTATGTTTGCGAATGTTTCAAATGCTGGAAGTCTTTTAGTACTTTTAAAGTTTCTACTATAAAGAATAACTGGTACGTTTTCTCTTGTATGATCATTTCCTTTAAATGTTGGGTCGTTACCATGGTCTGCAGTTATAATTAGTAAATCGTCTAATTCTAGTTTATTTAGTATTATTGGAATATCTACATCTAATTCTTCAATAGCACGAGCATATCCTTCAACATCTCTTGTATGACCATATAAACTATCAAAGTCTGATAAGTTTACCATACATAATCCTGTAAATTGTTTATCCATGATATCAGTTAATTTATTAATTGCTTCTGCGTTTGATGAAGCTTTTATTATTTTATTAATACCTTGTCCATCAAATATATCATTTGGTTTACCAATCCCTATTACGTTATAACTTTCTTCTACTAAACTATCTAATACACTTTTAGCAGGTGGTTTTATAGCAAAGTCTTTTCTGCTTGTATGAATAAATTTGTATTTACCAGGTGTACCGTTAAATGGTCTTGCGATTACTCTACCAACTTTCCATTCTTCTTTTAATGTTAATGCTCTTATTTTTTCGCAATATTGATGAAGTGTTGCGATTGGGATTGAATCTTCGTGAGCTGCGACTTGTAAGTCAGAGTCTGCTGATGTATATACGATTAATGAACCATAACTTGCTTGACGTTCTCCTAGTTCTTGAATAATTGAATCATCGTTACAACATTTATTACCAATAATCATACGACCAGTAATTTGTTCAATTCCAGTTAATATCTCGTATGGGAAACCACCATTAAATGTTTGAAATGGAATATCACTTTTAATACCCATCATTTCATAATGTCCATTTAATGAGTCTTTTCCAGCATTTATTGGTTTTGCAATTGTATAATAAGCTTCTACTTTATCATTTTCACTCATATTTAAGGTATCTAAAAAACCAATTTTCTTTAAGTTTGGTATAAATAAATCACATTGTTCATTAATATGACCTAAGGTGTTGGCCCCATTATCTCCAAAATCTAAGGCATCTGTTGTTTCCCCTACTCCAAGAGAATCTAATACCATTAAAAATATACGTTTAAATTTCATTTGAAACATCTCCTTTATTTATGACTTCTAGGATGAAATTTATTATAATCTTCTTTTACTTTATCATCACTTACTCTAGTATATATTTTAGTTGTAGATATATCCGAGTGTCCTAACATTTCTTGAATACTTCTCAAATCAGCTCCATGATTAATAAGATGGGTTGCGAAGGAATGTCTTAAGGTATGTGGTGATACTTCAGGATTTAATCCTTTTTCTTTTAATATTTGTTTTAGGTTTTTAAAAAAACCTTGTCGTGTCATCCCTTTACCATGATTATTTAAAAATAATTTATCACATGATGTATCTTTTAACATTTCACGACGTTTATCTAAATATAAATTTAAATAATAAATAGAATATTCTCCTAAAGGTACTTCTCTTTCTTTATTACCTTTACCCATTATTCTAATAAGACAGTTAGTTAAATCTATATCAGTTGTATTAAGGTTTACTATCTCACTTACTCGTAAACCTGTTCCGTACATTAATTCTAACATAGCTTTATTACGATAGTCAAATAAGGTGTTTAGAGATATATCTAAGAGTTTATTTATATCTTCAATACTTAGTGTCTTTGGAAGAGATTTTCTTAGTTTGGGACGTTCTATAAACTCTGAAACATCTTTTCTTATTAATTTTTGTTTAAATAAATATGAATGAAAGTTTTTTATTACTGTTAGATTATGAGCTATGGTTGATGTTTTTTCTTGATCGTTTCGCATCTTTAAAAAGTTTTTTATATCATCATCTGTAATATCTTCTATTGTTGTTTTATGTCTTTTATGCAAAAAATCTTTATAAACATCTAGATCATTTTGATATGATTCTTTTGTTCTATCAGTAAGACCTTTTTCAAAGATACAATAATTTATAAAATCACTTATAGCGCTTTCTATTTTCATATTATTCACCATAATAAGTATATTACAAATTTACTAAAAAGACAAATATATCAATAAGTTTTGGTAGTAATTCGAATAAAAGTTTGATAAAATATATTTGGTGATTATTATGAGTAAACCTTTAGCGTTAAAGATGGCTCCTGTTTCTACTAAAGATATTATTGGACAAAAGCATTTAATTGGTGATGGGAAAATTCTTTCTAATTTATTAAAGAATAAGAAGTTATTTTCTATGATTTTATATGGTAAACCTGGTATTGGGAAGACTTCTATTGCGAATGCTTTAATTAATGATTTAGGTGTTAGATATAGATTTTTAAATGCTACTACTAATAGTAAAAAGGATTTAGATATTGTTATTGAGGAAGCTAAGATGTATGGTGAAATGGTTCTTGTGATGGATGAAATTCATAGACTTCATAAAGATAAACAAGATGTTTTGCTTCCACAACTTGAAAGTGGTTTAATTACTTTAATTGGTATGACTACTTCTAATCCATATCATGCGATTAATCCGGCAATTAGAAGTAGATGCCAATTATTTGAACTTAAAGAATTAGAAACTAGTGATATTATAGAAGGCTTAAATAAGGCTATAAAACACCCTGATTTAGAGGGAATTAAGATTGATAAGAAAAGTATCGAGTTTATTGCAAAACTGTCTGGAAATGACCTTAGATACGCTTATAACTTACTTGAGATTGCTTTCTACTCTACTGATGATAAAAAGGTTACTGAAGAAAAAATTAAAATGATTAATAGTAAGCCTGTTTTCTTTTCGGATAAAGATGGTGATGGTCATTATAATGTACTTAGTGGATTACAAAAATCAATTCGCGGAAGTGACGTTGATGCAGCTCTTCACTATTTAGCTAGATTAATTGCTGAAGGGGATCTTGATTCGATTTATAGAAGACTTAGTGTTATTGCTTATGAAGATATTGGACTGGCAAACCCTGCTATTGGACCGAGACTTGATGCAGCAATAAATGCTAGTGAAAGAGTTGGTTTGCCAGAAGCTAGAATACCGCTTGGTACAATTGTATGTGAAATGGCTTTATCTCCTAAGAGTAATACAGCTCATATTGCTTTAGATATGGCTTTAGAAGATATAGAAAAAGGAAATGTAGGAACTGTTCCTAATCATATTAGACCTGATAGTACTGAATATAAGTATCCTCATGATTATAAAGGAGCTTATGTGGTACAACAATATTTACCAGATAAATTAAAGAATAAGAAGTATTATTCTCCTAAAGATATTGGGTATGAAAAAACTATTAAAGAAATATATGATAGATTAGAAAAACTTAAAAATAGTAAAAAATAAAAGTAGAATATTAATTCTACTTTTTTATATGTTTAATATAAATAATTCTATTAAAGAATTTGGATCAATATCAGATGTTTTTATTTGAATGTCTATACTTTCTAATTTAATGATTAATTCTAATAATTCTTTAAGAGTAAAATATCTTGTTAGTTCACTTGTTTTTTGAATATAGAATGGTTTCTTCCCTAATGTATTAGCAATTTCAGTATTACTCATACCCTTCTCTTCTAAACATTTAACTTGATAAATTATTCTTATTTGAGTTGCGAGTAAACCAACTATATTATATGGTTCAATATTATAATTTAATAATTCTCTATATTTAAGTAATGCTTCTTTTTTATTTTTTTCTGCAAGCGATCTAGAAAATGCAAAGGTTAAATCTTGGGAATCTCCTAGTTTTTCTACACACATTTCTTCTACATCTTTTTTTGTTATTTCTTTTTCATCAAATTTATAAGTTTTTAATTTTATACATTCATTTTTTAATTTAGTGATATCATCTTTACAATAATTTAATAGTAAGTTAAGTACACCTGGTTCTAGCTTGTAGTCTTTTAATTCTTTTTTTGCGAAGGCTTCAGCATTCATTGATACTTGAATAAATTCGCATTTCTTTTTTAACTCTTTAGTCATTTTTAAAACATTATTTAACTTTTTACTTGTAATTATTAATAAGTTATCTGGATTAGGATTTTCTAAATATTGATATAAGTGTTTTAAGTCTTTTTCAAAATCCTCTTGTTTAATTGTTTCAATGTTTTTAATAATTATTATCTTTTTAGTAGTTAGAAAACTATAAGTATCTAAGTCTTCTAAGGCTTTTTCTAATAATGTTTCTTCTAAATCATAGATTGAAATAGCTGAATCTTGAAATTTGTTTTTCTTTATGATTTCAGCTATTTCATTTTGTTCGGCTAAAAAGTCTGTTGATTCTAATAAATAATTATTCATTATTTAATACTTTCTCGATGTGAGCGTAGATTTTTTCAAGGGCTTCAGTATTTTTACCTCCACCTTGAGCAAATGTAGGACTACCTCCACCATTTCCTTCACTTGATACTGCAGCATCTTTTACGATTAATCCTGCGTTAATTCTATTTGTACTACGTGCTAGGAAGTTGATACTTCCGTTTTCTTTTATATTGGCGAAGAAGACAAAACATTCTCCTGTTTGGTTTACGATGTTATCAGCAATTGATTTTAATAGATTAACATCTTTATCATGTACTTCCATGATTAAACCTTTAGTTCCGTTATAGTCTTTTACATTTTCTAAATATTCATCTAGGTTATTTAGAGTTTGTTTTTCTTTTAGTTCAAAGAATTTCTTTTCTAATTCTTTTACTTCTTGTTGTACATATTGTAGTTGGTTTTTATTATAAATAATATCTTTATATGATGTTGGTTTTTCATTATCAACGTCTACATTAAATTCTAGTTTAATTCCTTCTGATTTAGCTTCTTCTAAGATTCCGCGAGCTTTCATTAATAATTTAATTATTTCATCATTATATGGTTTGATTATGTTATATAAAATGTTTTCTATTTTATCTGATGTTGCTGCTTCTATACGATAGATATTGCTTCCTTTTGATTCACATGAATAAATAGCTAAGTTTTTAATATCTGATGTATTTGAGGCATGTGTTCCACCACATAATTCAATTGATTTACCAATTTTAACTACACGTACTGTGTCTCCATATTTTTCATTAAATAATGCCATTGCTCCTAGTTGTTTAGCTTTATCGATTGGCATTATTTCTGTAGATACGATTAAGTTTTCACTAATCATGTCATTTGCGAATTTTTCTACTTCTAATAGTTTTTCATCTGTCATTTTACCTGAGTATGTAAAGTCAAATCTTAATTTTTCATCATCTACATAACTTCCTGCTTGATGGATTGAATCAGATACTACTTGTTGTAGTGAATATTGTAAGATATGAACACTTGAGTGATTAGCTTCAATCTTTTTACGACGATCTTTATCAATTACTAGTTCACATTCATCTCCGATTGAGATAGTTCCATCTAATAGTTTAACTTTATGAATATGTTGACCATTTGGTCCTTTAAATACTTCTAAAACTCTTGCTTTAAATGCAGGTGATACAATCATTCCTGTATCTGATACTTGACCACCTTGTTCTGCATAGAAACAAGTTCTATTTACTGCGATATAACAATCGTGATCAATATTATCTACGATTTCATCTTTTGAAAAGATGGCAATTACGTTTGCTTTTTGTCTATATAACCCATATACAAATTGAGAATCATCTTTAAAGTCTAATAATACTTTCTTTTGAGATGCCATTTGTGTTTTGTTTTTTGCGTTTTTCTTAGCTAATTCTTTTTGAGCAGCCATATATTTATCAAATTCTTCTTTTGATACTTTGTATCCTAATTCTTCTAAATATTCTTCTGTTAATTCAAATGGGAATCCATATGTATCATATAATTTGAATGCTTCTTCTCCACTGATATAACCATCAGTTGATTCTTTAACTAATTCTTTTAATCTTCTTTCTCCTGATTCAAGAGTTTTTAAGAATAGTTTTTCTTCTTCTAATACTGTTGTTTCTACTTCAGCGCGTTTTTCTACTAAGTATGGATATGCTTCTTTCATAACATCTACTACGTCAGAAACGATTTTATACATAAATGGTTCAGTGAAACCTAAATGTTTTCCAAAACGTACACTACGACGTAATAGTCTTCTTAATACATAACCTCTACCTACGTTTTCAAAACATGCTCCATCTGCTAAAGCAAATGTGATTGCACGAATGTGATCAGCAATTACTTTATATTCTTTTTGACCTGTATATTTAGTTTTAGCTAATTCTTCAATGTGTTTGATGATTGGTGTAAATAAATCTGTTTCAAAGTTTGAATCAACATTTTGGAAGATACAACACCATCTTTCAAGACCTGCTCCTGTATCGATGTTTTTACTAGGAAGTTCTTGATAATCTTCACGTGAAACTCCTTCTTTTGAGTTAAATTGTGAGAATACATTATTCCAAATTTCTACATATCTTTCTTGATCTTCATCTTTTCTAAATTTAGCTAGTGCATCTCCATCTTTATCAAAGGCAATTCCTCTATCGAAGAAGATTTCTGAATCTGGTCCGCATGGCCCTTCTCCAATTTCCCAGAAGTTTCCTGCTAGTGGAACAATGTGTGATTCATCTAATCCTACTTCAATCCATCTTTTTCTTGCTTCATCATCATTTGAATAAATTGTTACATAGATTAAGTTTTTATCTATATCAAAATATTCTGGTGATGTTAATAATTCAAATGCGAAGGCAATTGCTTCATTTTTAAAATAGTCTCCTACTGAGAAGTTACCCATCATTTCAAAGAATGTTTGATGTCTTTTTGTAACTCCTACGTTTTCAATGTCATTTGTACGGATACATTTTTGAATACTCATTAATCTTCTTGATTCTGGTACTTCACTTCCGTCAAAATATTTTTTTAATGGTGTAACACCTGCATTTACCCAAAGTAGGCTATCATCATTAATTGGTACAAGTGGTGCACTTTCAAATAGTTTATGTCCTTTTTCTTTAAAGAATCTAAACCATGTATTTCTGATGTCATTATGACTCATGTACTTCATTTTACTTCTCTCCTTCAGTTTCTTCTATTGTGTTTAGTATTTCTATTAATCTTTTTTCATATTCTTCTAAATTACCATTATTAAATATGTAATAGTCTGCGTATCCAATTGGACCACCTTTGGCGAGATTTTCAATTTCAGATACGTCTCTTATAATTATTTCATCATGATTGAATGGTCTATCTATTCTTTTACCAACTCTTTCATAACGAATGGCTTTATCACAAACAATACAAATTAGTTTTAGATTTGGGAATTTTTCTTTTAATATTAAATATTCATCCCATGAATATAAACCATCTAGTACTGTGTTGTTTTCTTTATAAGCATTTTCTATATCAAATTTTAGAATTTCCGCGACTGCACCCATTCCATATTGTTTTCTTAAGTTTTCACGATATTCTTTTTGAGATTCAGGAGTTATTTCGATTCCTTCTTTTCTCATTCTATCGTATACCGCGCCTCCAAAATAAATTTTAGTCCAACCATTATTTTGCAGGTAATCAGTTGCAATTGATTTACCACTACCGGCCATACCTACTACGGCGATTAGTTTATTCATATTATTCACCTTCTTCTTCGTTAACAATAGCTTTGGCCATTTCTTTTAATTCAACAATTCCAGAACTTGTTATATCATAATCAAATTCTTCAAAATCATCTAAATCATTTTCTGTTATATGAGCTTTTTCTGTTTCAGACAAAGTATTTTGATAATTTTCTCTTGTTAATCTTATTGATACGACATCTTTATATTTTGATTTTAGATAATCAAATTCTTTTTTTAATCTAGCATCAACAATAATAAATGTATCAAAAAATTCACTTAGTATTTCAATATCTTCTGAAAGTCTATCTAATAAAAATGTTTTCTTTCCAAGTTTTTCTTTAATTATTTCTACACCCATTTTTTGTAAGAATTCTCTTGGTTTTTCGTCACTATGTTCATTCCATTCAAAATAGTTTTCAGCATATGAATATAGAGGTGTTGTTAAATGCATAACACAAGGTTTATATCCATATTCTTTTAATTCTTCTCTTAAAAATTTTCCAAAAGTATTTTTACCACTTTTTGCCTTACCACCAATTACATATAATTTCATTTTATTCTCTCCTTTTTTGCCAAATAAAAGACCACGACTAGGAGGACATTTTTGCCCGGTACCATCCTATCTTGGTCTTGATTTACAATAACGGTTTTTAACCGATAAAACTCTAAAAGTAGCTTCCTAAGGTTATGTACTTGTTTTCACCAACCACAAGTTCTCTAAAATCATAAGTGACTTAGTACTCATCTTTTTTCGCTGTTTTATTAATATTTAATTTATTAGTTTCTACTTTTCTCCTGTTAGGCGATCAACAATATTTAACTTCTCATCTAGATATGTAAATATTACTTTGCCTGCAGCGATCACAGGGGTAGCAACTATCATCCCTATGATACCAAAGAAATGTCCAAAAATCAATAGGCCAAGCATAATTGTTACAGGATGTAATTTCATTGTATGTCCCATGATTAATGGTTGATAGAAATTGTTTTCTAATGTTTGTACTACAAGTATCGCAATTATTGAACAAATTCCTGTTATTGGTGATGTAGCAAAGGCTACTATCACTACTGGAACTGCTCCGATATATGGCCCAAAATATGGAATAATATCTGTTAAGGCACAGAATAATGCAAAGATTAATGGTGCTTTTAAACCAACAAGTGTTAATCCAATAGCTTGTGTTATAAATACAAGTAACATTATTAATAATAAACCTTGAATATAATCTCTTAGTGAATCGTTTAATCTATCACCTAATTCTTTATATGGTTTTTTCCATCTTTTTGGAAGGATGCTTACGATATGATCATTTAATTTATCAAAATCAAATAACATATAGAATCCAATCATTAAACCTAGGGCGAATGAGACAATTCCACTAAAAACACTTTGACCTGCAGATAATATTGTATTTGGAATACTTGTTGTTAGACTGTGACCAAAATGTTCAATTGATGCATATACTTCTTTTTTTATTGAAGTGGTATTTATTCCAGTTTTTCCTCCAAGTGATTTAAAGAAAGCATCTACTATTTTAGTGAAATCTTTAATTAAATCTGGAATTGTTCCTATAAAATCTTTTACTTGGTCGATAAATGTTGGAACAATTAAATATAATAATAAGAATAAACTACCAATAATTAATAAATATACTAAAATACATCCAAGAAGTCTTGGTATTTTTTTCTTTTGAAACCATCTTACTAATGGATCAAATAACCAGGCAATTATTAATCCTATAAAGATTGGTGATATTACGGCAAAGAATTCAGCAATAAAACCTAATATCCCCCACTCTTTAATTAAATGAGTTCCTAATATGACAATGGCGATTATCGCAATTACATAAAATATTTCAGATAATTTACTACCTATTTTTAATATTTCATTTAAACTAGTGTAGTCTAGTTCAGAGTCTTTTTTCTTTCTAAACATCATATCAACTCCTCTTCTTAAATTATAGCATAGATACTAGAAATAAACTATGTTTTAAAGTATAATATTTTTAGGTGATTTATTTGAAAACTATAAAGTCTGCATCAACTAATGAAATTATTATTAAAAATTCAAGATTTATTACTGTACTTGTTCCAGTGTTTGATGATACAGATATAAATTCTATTTTTGAAGATATTAAAATTAAGTATCCTAAGGCTACACATTATTGTTATGCATATATTACAAAATCGTTCAAAAAAGCAAGTGATGATGGTGAACCTGGTGGTACTGCTGGAATGCCAATGCTTAATGTATTAGATAAAGAAGGTATGATTAATACTTTAGCCATTACAATAAGATATTTTGGTGGTATTAAACTTGGGGCTGGTGGATTAGTTAGAGCTTATTCTAAGTCAGTAAGAGATGCAATTATTGAATCTGAGACAGTTGAGATTGAAGAAGGATATTCAGTAATGATAAAAACTTCTTATGATGAACAAAAAGATTTAGAATACATATTAAAAAATTGTGAAATTACAAATAAAGAATATTTAACTGATGTTACTTATACTGTTTTGATTCCTAAAAATAAATTAGATATTCTTAATAATTATTCTTATCAAATTATTAAAGAAGAATACATAAAAAAGTTCTCTGATTAGAGAACTTTTTATTATGAAAATACTTTTTCTTTTACTTTATCAATTTCTTGTCTTGTTTCATTTATATATTTTAATTCTTCAGATGATAAATTATGTTGTGATACTTTTGCTTCTTTTTCTTCATCTGATAAATATGCCCAACTTACTGTTAGGTTTTTAAGAATTGTTCTTCTTTTGTGTAGTTCACTTGCTCTACCAATAAGTGCTTTTTGATCGAACTTTAATGGCATGAAGAAAGCTTCTTCTACTTCATCTTCATCTAAATGATAATCAAGTATTAATTGAATTCTTTTTTCTTCATCAGTTTCAAATCCCACATTAAATAAATGATATTGTTCGACAGCATTTGTATATCTATCAACACTTGATGTAATTACTTCTTGTTCTTCTTCTATTAGACGATATTCACCTACATATGTTTGGAAATGTTCATCTACAAGTTCACTTACTATATCTTTATCATGTTCTTCTTGAGATGCTTTTTTATAGAATTTAATCATGTTTCTGTAAATAAATTCTAAATAGTCATATTGATTTTTTGAAGAACGTTGAAAACTGTTATTTTCCATTGCTTGATATATATCAATACAGTTTTGAGACATATCATAAAGTATAGCTTCTGAATCTAAATTTAAATATGTTAGAAGATGTGATACTAATACTTCATTTCCATATTTAGAATATATCCATGTTGAGGGTCTTAATTGACCATGTTGTCTATATTCACAAATACATCTATTAATTAATGATTGAAGGTCTTCGTCTGATAAACCTTTCATTCTTAATTTAACTGCTTTTTGAATAACAGTATAATTTAGTCCATGATCAAGACAATATTGTCTTAAATTTGTTTTTTCATCATACATTAATACTTTTTTGGGTTGATGTGTATGAAGTGATGGTTTATTAAGAAGTGCGGTAAGAGTTGGCATATCAATTTCAAACTCTTGAGCTATTGTAGTTAAAGATGGAGAAATTCCTTTAGCTGCTTTTCTAGCATTCTTTTTTAGTTTTGCGCCTTGTTTACAAATCATTAAGGCTTTTTCTATGTCTCCATTAAATTTTTCTACATATCTTCTTAATTTATTTGCTTTTAATCCATTGGCTCTTGCTATTTTGGCAATAGAGACTGTTGATTCTGATGGTCGCCAATCTATTTCTAATGCTTCTAATTCTTTATATCTTTTAAGCATTAATTCTGTATCTATACCAACTGTATCTGTATCACCAGAAGTGTATTTTAGATATCTTTTTCTCATATCACTTAAAAAGTCACCTATTTTTAATGTTTCTCCTTCGAAGATAACTGTTTGTTTAGCTTTGATATCATTGATTGTTTGATGTTGTTTATAATGCATTTGTAAATATCTTATGCATTTATCATTATTCATTTTTTCTTCGTGAGCTGTTTGTCTTGGTTCCCAATCTATTCCCATAGATTCTAAACTTTCCCATCTTCTTAATTCTAATTCTGATGGAGCATATTCACTATTTTCTAAATGTTCACGATGATTTTTTCTTCTATCGGTTAAAAAGTTTTCAATATTTAAAGTTACACCTTCAAATGTTACTTCTCCTGGAACACCTTTTAATGTTTTGTGTTCTTGATAGTAATTTTCTAGATAACGAATATATTTATCATCTTCTTCGTATTTTTCTTTCTTTGTTTCTAAAGGTGTCCAATCAAATCCCATACTATCAAGTTTTTGATATCTTCTTAGAGCTGTTTCTGAGTTACTACCTTTACTGTTTTCACCAGAGATATATTTGGCATGATTTACTCTAATATGAGCAAAGAAATTTCTAATACTATATTCTTTATCTTCAATTATGAATGATTCTGGAATATTCTCTAATGTTTTATGCTTTTCATAATATCTTTCAATATATAACATACAAACATCATTTTCTTCTAATTCTTTTGCTTTCTTTTGTCTGGGTTCCCAAACAAAACCTAGTGAATTTAAAACTTGGTATCTATTTAATGATTTTGGGCTCATAGAACCACGTGATTTATCACCTTTAAGATATAGACGATATTGTTTTCTAATAGATGATAATAACTCACCTACTTTTAAAGTTTTTCCTTCATATTCTACGACTGTATCTCTTGAAATATCATTAATTGTTTGATGTTCTTCGTAATATTTTGTTAAATAACTTAATAATAAATCTTCCATAACCGATTCCCCTTTGTCAATGGCATGTATTATATCATAAAATACATAAAAAGTAAAGTTTTACATAGTAAAAGCACTTGGATTCAAGCGCTTGTTTTTTTAGTCTTCTAATGACATTTTTAGAGTTGTTTCAAAGTTTTCAAAACCATTTTTCTCATAAAATTTAATAGCATTAATATTTTTAGAACTTGCAGTTACTTTTAATTCTTCTATTTTATTTTTCTTGCAGTAGTCTTTAAATTCATTAAATAACTTTGTACCAATGCCATATTTACGATATTCTTCTAAGATAAACATATTATCAAGTTCAGCTATTGAAGTTGTATTATAGGAATTTTCAACATGAATACTTCCTGCTAGATAGCCAACTATTTCTTTGTTCATTATAGCTAAATAAATTATTTGATTTTCAATTAAATCTTTAAAGTATTCTTCGCCGGCTATTTCATAAGGCCAGCCTATTTTTAAAGATGGATCAAAATTATTATACTCTAATTCAAATAGTTTATTATTTAATTCTTGAATAGTATTTAAATCGTCAATTGTAGCTTTTTTTATTGTAAATTCCATATAATTACCTCTTTTGTTTTATATTAACTTTATTATAACAAAATTTTATTTTTAAAGTATATAATTATTTTTTGTTTTTTCTTTTTTCAAGTTTATTGTATTTATCTAGTTTTTCATAATAACAGTGTGGGCATAAAGGTTCATATGTTACTTTATTTTCTCCGTCAATTGCTACTTGATCTCCTTTTATTGTGAAATGTCCATTTACTTTTCTAGCATTATACATTGCTTTACGCCCACAAGTACAGATTGTTTTCATTTCTTCAATTGTGTGAGCTATTTCTAATAGTCTTGTTGAACCAGGAAAACCTTTAGTTTGAAAATCTGTACGTAGTCCGTAACAGATTACTGGTATGTTTAGTTTTACTACTACTTTCATTAATTGATCTACTTGAATTGGTTCTAAAAATTGTGCTTCATCAATAAATAAACAACTAACCTTAATTGCTTTTTTCTCCATATATTTATATATATCATCTTCAGGTTTAAAAGTATAATCAACTTTTCTTTTTAAGCCTATTCTTGATACTAAATGATTATCTCCTTTAGTATCTTTCGATGGCTTTGCCACTATTACTTTCATTCCTTGTTCTTCGTAATTATGTACAGCTTGTAATAGAAGTGCTGTTTTACCACTATTCATTGAGCCATATCTAAAATATAATTTTGCCATGTTACCTCTCCTATTCTAGTATGATTATAGATAACTTTTTTTACTTAAACAAGGTGGTTTGAAACAATATTTTCAAAAAAAGATGCATATGCAACTAATTTGAAATTTTTTTAATTTATACTGACTAAAGTTTTTAATCTTTTAATTACTTTCTTTTCAATTCTTGATATATATGATTGCGAAATACCTAGTTTTTCTGCTACTTCTTTTTGTGTTAATTCTTGATTATTTAATAATCCATATCTTAGAATCATAATATCTCTATCTCTTGGTTTTAAATGAAGTATTTCGTTTAACATAAGGGCTTTTTCAGTTTCTTCTTCAATTCCTCTAGAAACAATATCTTTGTCAGTTCCTAAAACATCTTCTAAATGTAGTTCGTTTCCTTCACTATCGAAAGATAATGAGGCATCTATACTTACTTCACTTCTTAGTTTTTTGTTTTTTCTTAAATACATTAATATTTCATTATCGATACAACGTGATGCATATGTTGCTAGTTTAATATTTTTTGATTTAGAAAATGTATTAATACCTTTAATTAATCCTATAGTTCCAATACTTACTAAGTCTTCTAAATCAACTCCTGTATTTTCATATTTTTTAGCAAGAAAGACGACTAATCTTAAATTATGCTCTATAAGAATATCTTTTGCTTTTAAATCGCCATCATCTTTTAATTCAATATAATAATCTTCCATTTCTTTTGATAATGGTTCAGGTAAAATATCAGTTGCTCCTACATAAAATATGCTTTCTACTTTAATAAATAATTTTTTTATAAATTCTAATATTCTTTTCATAAATCCTCCTTAAATGTATTTGGTAATATACAAGATACTCCATTAAGTGAAAATTTATCAGTACTTAGACCTATTAAACAATTTTTAAACTCTTTATTATTAATTACGACTTTGTCTGGCAATATACATTTAATTACACCTTCAGTGTTTAATGCTTTATATGGAACATATATTGGTCTTTTTTTAGTATATTTAATATCTTTATCTATTAGAATTATTGGTCTTTTTTTATATGGATCAGTTAATCTGTTTCCTGTATCTAAAATAGCATCTAATGTATATTTATTATCATTAATATTTATTTCAATAATATATTTATTATTAATTATTTCTTTATGGTATTTATGTTCTTTTAAATATTTAAATATTATTATTGGAGTTATTATTATTAAAAGAATGAAGTTAAATAAATAGGGATTATTTATAAATAACTGATTTTTATTTGTTATTTTTGTAATATCTAATAAATATAATGTTCCTCCTAAGATAATACTTAAAATATAAAAGTAAGTTATATTTTTCTTGATATCTTTAAAACCAAAAGTAGATATTATAATTAAAAAACTTAGAATTATTTTTAAGATAGTTAATTCTAAAGTATTTAGGTTTATAAATAATAAAAATACTGATAATGATCCAATAAAACTACCTAGTAATAATCTTTTTAGAGTTATATATTTTTTTAATATTTTGGATGTTCCATATAATAAAATAAAGTCTACAAAGAAGTTTGTGATTATGACTAGATCTAAGTATATTTTCATGATATCACCATAGTTAATATACAAAATAAAAAACGACTTATATGTCGTTTTGTTGGTTTTAGAATTTCTTTTTACTTGCGAATATTTTTATTACATATGATAAGAAAATTATCATAATAACTACATATACCCAATCAAGAATTGTTGCGATTAATCCTGATGAGTATTTATGAATTATAGCAATAATATTTTCTGGAATGTATTTTCCAATTACTGCGCTAACATCAGGCAAACCAATGTTATATTTAATAAATGTTACAATTCTTAAGAACATATCAATTATTGCTATCGAAAATACAAATGACGAAAATCTTTTGAAAAACATTATTACAAGTAGAATTAATACTACTAGGACTATTAAATCTATATACATAAATAACACCTCTATTCTTTATATTAATTTTAACATAAAGAGAAAGAGGTTTCTAGTTAATTTTTTATTCAAGTGTATCTTCTTTATGAATAAAGTCATCTTTTCTATATATTGTAAGGGAATTATTTATGTAAAGTGCTAGTAAAATATTTTCATAGGTTTTATATCCTTTTTTTTTTAATTCTTTAATGAAGTAACTGGTTGATTTATCTGTTTCATTAATATTTTCATACATCATATTACCATCAATAATAATATTAGCAGGATATGATTCTTTTTCTATTTTTAATTTTAAATCTTTCTTTGTTGGTTTTTTATATTCATCTTTTTCTAAAATACTAAGTTTACCATTTGCTTCCATTATAGCATATGATATTTCATTTAAGTCAAAATAACCAAGTGATCGAGTTTGTTCTAAAAAGTCATTTATATCAATATTTAATTTTTTTAAAGCATGATAGTTTATTTTTCCCTCTTGCATAATTACTGTAGGTGTTTGAAAAAACATTCTTCTTATGACAATACTTTTTGTTGATAAGTAAGATATTAAAAAACCTACAATTCCGAAAGTCAGGATAGCTACTACTCCATTTATAATTTGACCATCTAAAACTAAAATCATTTCTGCAGAGAAATTACCAATTGATATTCCCATAACATAATCAAATAAGCTTAGTTCTGAGACTTGTTTTTTACCTAATATTTTTGTTGCGATAAAAAGTGTAATTAAACTAATCAAACTACGTGGTATTATACTTAATGCTTCATTTATATCCATATATATCACCAATATTAGTATTAGTTTTTTTTCTTTTTATTATACAAAAAAGAGCAAAAAAATTTGCTCTAATTTTCTCCTTCTTTTAACATAGTAGTTATAAAAATTCCATATCCTTTTTTAGGTTCGTTTACAACGACATAGTTTACTGCGCCTATTAGTTTATTATTTTGGATTATTGGTGAACCACTCATTCCTTGAACTATTCCTCCTGTTTCAATTAAAAGTCTTTCATCTGTAATTTCAAATAGAATGTTTTTCGTTGGACTTTCTTTATTTATTTTTATGATATTTATTGAGAATTCTTCTACTAAGTTATCTTTAATAACTGTTTTTATAGTTGCTTTTCCTAATTTTATTTCATTTGTTTCTGCAATTTCAATAGTTTCTTTGTTAGTTATATCTTCTAAGTATTTACCATATATTCCAGTTGTTTCATTTTCATTTATTTCTCCAAATATTTCTTCTTTATTATAGACTGCATTTTTTTCTCCAGCTTTTCCTATTTCACTTTTAGAAATATTAGATACTGTTGCTTCATAGATAGTTCCATCTTTTATTTCAAATTTTTGTTTTGTTTTAGATTCAATTATTTCATGACCTAGAGAACCAAATATTTTTGTAGTTGGATCAATATATGATAATGTACCAATACCATTAATTTTATCTTTTACATATAAACCTGTTTTTAGAATACCACGTTCTTCATTATTTACTTTTAAAGCAATTTCTTTTGTAATGTTATTTCTTTTTACTTTAAAGTTTATAGTGGATTTATTTGTATTATTTATTATATTTACCATATCATTTATGGATTCAACTTTTTTATTTTCGACTTCTATTATTAAGTCATTTATTTTAAAACCTGATTCTTTAGCAAGTAATTTGTTGTTTACTTCGTAAAAGTCTGTTACTAATACTCCTTTTGAATTTACTTCTATTCCAATTGTATTTCCTCCAGGAATGACATATTTTGAATAAGCATAAGAATATTTGGGAATAATAAGAAGGACAAATATAATTAATTTTGTAATAAATTTTTTAATTTTTATAAATTTCACCTCTTTTCATTACTACATTCTTATTATTGACTTAGTTTGATTTTTTATTTTAATTAAATTTTTCCAAGGATTTATTTGGTAAAATTATTGTCAATAAATTGATAATATTTGACATGTTGATTGAAAGATTTTCATCTATATATTATATTAATAATAGGATGGTGAATTAAGATGGCACAATTTTATGATCAAGATAATCCTCGTGCATCATATACAACGAGTGATAATAATATGAGTAGATACGAGAGAAATTATAATAATTATGAAAGAAGTCAACAAACTGTAGATAATTTAGTAAGAAGAAGTACTGGAAATGGTAATGTTGCTCAAAGAGATAGGGCTCGCGTTATTAAAGCACAACAAAGAAGACAACAAAGACAAAAAAGAATCGCTACTCTTCTTATAGGATGTATGATTTTAGGCGGAGTTACTGTTGGTGTTGCTAATGAGGTTGTTGATACTATTCATGAAAATCGTATTGTTTATGAACAAACTTCAGCTTTTAGAAGAGATGTTATATATCCGAATACACATAGAACTCTAAACAATCAATATTATTATTATGATTATGATGATATTGCTGATGCGATTATGGCAGATGGAAAAGATTTCTCAACAGAACTTTATAAAGCTTATGCTGATTTAGGAGAATATCAAACTAATCGTGTTATGAAATATACTGATTATGCAAATTTAGAATCTTATGTTACATCAAATGGATTTAAAGATATTGACGAATGGGCAGATGCTGAAAAAAAGAAAATAGTTCTTCAAGCTGAACTTGATGAGAAAAAATCACAACTTGAGGATATGCATAGAGAATTAAATGGCGACCAAGTAATGGGCGCTGTTGAAGAGAACTATGTAGGAGGTAAATAATGGTAGATGTAGATATTTATGTAATTAATGATGAAGAATATTACTTAATTGATGAATTAGAAATTAAAGGAACATCTTATTTATATTTATCTAAAGTTGAAGATGAAGAATTTTTTATGTTTAGAAAAAGAGATAAAGATGATCCAGAAGTTTTAGTTACTTTAGATAATGAAGAAGAAGTTAAAATGGTAGCTTTAGTCTTTGCTAATAAAGTACTTGGATAAGTTAATTAATTGCCCTACTTGGGCATTTTTTTATAGGAGGCAATTATGAAGGAAATAGATAAGATGATTAGTGGTCATTTATATAAGGTTAGTGATGGTGAATTAGTGAAACATTTAAGTGATGCTAAAGATTTATGTGATGAGTTTAATTTTACTTCAAGAAATGATTATGATAAACGTAAAGCTATTTTAATTAAATTACTACATAATTTTGGAGATAATATTTTAATTGAGTCACCTTTTTATTGCGATTATGGATTTAATATTACAATTGGTGATAATTTTTATGCTAATCATGGTTTAACTATTTTAGATGGTAGTAAAGTTAAAATTGAGAATAATGTTTTTATTGGACCTAACGTTGGTATTTATACAGCAACTCATCCCATTTCTGCTAAGGTTAGAAAGATGGGATATGAATATGCAAAAAGTATTTCTATTGGTAATGATGTATGGATTGGCGGAGGTTCTATTATTAATCCGGGAGTTAATATAGGAAATAATGTTGTAATTGGATCTGGTTCTGTTGTAACAAAGGATATTCCTAGTAATGTTGTTGCTGTAGGTAATCCTTGCAAAGTAATTAGAAATATAACTAATGAGGATGATAGTTATTGGGAGAATTTAATACAAAAATAAAAAGCACGTTATGTGCTTTTTTTATTATTCTTCTACTTGGAAGTCTGTGATACTTCCGTCTTTGTTTACCAATTTTGTAATTGCTTCTTCTGCTGTTTTTAATTTTTCATCACAAAGTTTTGCTAGTTTCATTGCTTCAGTAAATTCTGTTATTGCGTTATCTAGCGGCACTTCTCCACTTTCTAATTTTTTTACAATTGTTTCTAATTTCTCTAAGTTTTCTTCAAATGTTAATTCTTGTTCTTCTTTTTTAGTTGCCATATTATCCTCCTATAATACTTCTGCATTAATTGTTCCATCAGTAAATTCTACTTCTATGATATCTTTTTTCTCTATATCTTTGGAACTTGTTATTACTTTATTATTTACCTTTGTCATTGTATAACCTCTTTTTAAGGTTAATAATGGACTAAGTGTTTCTAATTTTGAAATTATTTGTAAGTATTTATTTGATTTTTTATCTAGTAATTGATATGGATTTTTTAATATATAAGAATTTTTTATTTCTAAAAATTTCTTTTCTTTTATTGTTACTAAGTTTGTTGTTGCATATTTTAATCTATCTAGTAGGCTATCAAAAATCATTTCTTTTGTTTGATAAATACTTATTGGATTTGTAAAGATATATCTACTTGTTATTTCTGTAAGTTTTTGTTTATTTATGTTTACTTTATTTTGAATTGATTTATTTAATCTTATTTTTAATTGGTTTAGATAGTTTGTAATATCACTTATGGCAGGAACTGCTAGTTCTGCTGCTCCTGTTGGAGTTGGTGCACGTAGGTCTGCTACAAAATCTGCTATTGTAAAGTCTATTTCATGCCCTACAGCGCTTATTACTGGTGTTTTGCATTCATATATAGCTCTTGCGACTATTTCTTCGTTAAATGGCCATAAATCTTCAATACTTCCTCCACCACGACCTACTATAAGTGTATCTATTTGATAATTCTCACTTAATTTAATTTGTTTTACTATATCAGCTGCGGCATCTTCTCCTTGAACAAGAGATGGAAATAATAATATCTCTGTTAATGGCCAACGTCTTTTAATAGTAGAAATTATATCTTTAATTGCTGCTCCTGTTGGAGCTGTTACTACTCCTACTCTAGTTGGAATCTTTGGAATAGGCTTCTTTTTTGATTGATCAAATAAGCCTTCTTCTTCTAATTTCTTTTTAAGCTGTTCATAGGCTATGTAAAGGTTTCCTACTCCATCTTCTAACATATCATTAACATAGATTTGATAACCACCATTTGCTTCAAATACACTTATTTTTCCTGTTACTAGTACCTTCATACCATCTTGAGGAATAAATTTAATATTACGAGTAGATGATGCAAACATAATAGCATTAATTCTACTTCCTTCATCTTTTAAAGTGAAATAGAAATGACCTCTACTATGAGCTTTAAAGTTAGATATTTCTCCTTTTAGGAAAACTTCATTTAAATGTACATCATTATCTATTTTATATTTAATATATTTAGTTAATTGAGTTACTGTTATATATTTATCGTTCATGTAGCACCTCTTTTTGATACGTTATATAAGAAAAAAATACAAGTGTTTGTATTTTATTTTTCTTCTTCATGATAAACTTTATCTAATACTCCGTTAATCATCTTTGTAACTGCTTCATCAGAATATTTCTTAGATAATTCGATGGCTTCATTGATCGCTACTACACTAGGTGTTTCTGTATATAAAAGTTCATATACACCTAATGAAAGAATCGCTTGATCAACTTTGTTTAAACGATCCATTGTCCATTTATTTAAATATTTATTTGATAATTCATATATTTCTTTTTTATGTTCAATAATTCCGTCTACACAAGTATTTACAAAGTCATTTTTTACTTCGATTTGTTCTTTTATAAGTTCTGATAAATCATAATCAAGTTTTGCTTCTTCTAATAAATTAACTTGATATATAACTTTCATAATTACTTCTCTAAGTTCGCTTCTGTTTTTCATTAAAATCACCTACCTTATTTTAACATATTATAAGTTGTTTTTAAAGTATATATTTATTTTTTATCTTTTACTTCTTTGCTTAGTTCATATAAGAAACTTAATGCTTCCATTGGAGTCATTTCTAATGGATTAATACTTTTAATTTTTTCTTCTGTTTCATTTACTTTTGGTTCTGCTTCTGATTCAGTTAATTCAAATAGAGATGTTTGGGTAAATGTTTCTTTTTTGATATTTTTCTTTTCATAAACGCTTAATACCTCATTAGCTCTGTCGATTAAGGCTTTTGGAAGTTTAGCAAGGGATGCAACGTGGATACCGTAACTTTTATCAACTGCTCCCACTTTTACTTTATGTAGGAATGTTACTTTTCCATTTTCTTCTATTGCTGAAACATGAACATTTTTTAAATGTTTTAAATCTTTTTCTAGAACTGTTAATTCATGATAATGTGTTGAGAACATTGTTTTTGCTTTTATTTTATCATGAATATATTCAAGGATTGCTTGTGCTAGACTCATACCATCATATGTAGCAGTACCTCTACCTAATTCATCAAATAAAATTAAACTGTTTTCTGTTGCTTCTGATATAGCGTAATTTGCTTCTTTCATTTCAACCATGAATGTAGATTCTCCACTTACTAAATCATCACTGGCCCCAATTCTTGTAAATATTTTATCAAATATTGGCATAGTACATGATTTACATGGTACAAAGCATCCTATTTGGGCCATTATGACTGTAATTGCACATTGTCTCATATAAGTTGATTTACCAGCCATATTTGGACCTGTTATAAGTAATATATCTGTTGTTTTATCCATGATTATATCATTTGGAATATATTTATCTTTCATTACTTGTTCTACTACTGGATGACGGCATTCTATCATTTTAATTACTTTTTCATCTGTTAGTTCAGGACGAGTAAATTTATAAGTATCAGAGACTATTGAAAATGATTGAATCATATCAACTTCACTTATTGTTTTAGCAAGTTTTTGTAATCCTTGAATATATCTTTTTACTACTTCTCTAATATCCATAAATAGTTTATATTCTAAATTAATTATTTTCTCTTCTGCGCCTAAAATGATATTTTCTTTTTCTTTTAAAAGTGGTGTTGTGAAACGTTCACAATTAGCAAGTGTTTGTTTACGATCGTAACCAAATTCATCTTTTACTAAACTACATTGTCCTTTGGATACTTCTATGTAGTAACCAAATACTTTATTAAATCCTACTTTTAAATTCTTTATTCCTGTACGTTCTCTTTCTTGTTGTTCTAGCTCTAGAATAAAATCTTTAGAACCACTACTTATTGATTTTAAATCATCTAATTCTTTGTTATATCCTGGTTTAATTAATCTTCCTTCATGTAATGAGAATGGTGCATCTTCATTAATTGTTCTTTCTAATAATGAATATAAGTCTTCGAATGTTTCTATTTTTTTATCATATTTTAATTCTTGTAATATTTCTTTTATTCTTGGTAATGCTTTAAGCGAGTTTTTTAATTGTAATAGATCTTTTGCATTTAAGTTACCATAAGTAATTCTTCCGCATAAACGTTCTAAGTCATATACTTCTGATAATTCTTTTATTAAATCATCTCTTAGGATAAATTCTGTTGATAGTTTTGAGATTAAATCATATCTTCTTTCAATTTGTTCTCTATCTGTTAATGGGTTTTCAATATTATGTTTTAAGTATCTTGAACCCATAGCTGTTTTGTTTTTATCTAGTAGCCATAATAGTGAGAATTGTCTTTCTCTATTACGTAATGTTTCTACTAATTCTAGATTTTTCTTTGTATTAACATCAAATTCTAGGTATTCGCTTGATTTTATTGTGATTGCTCTTTGAATATGATGCATATCACCTTTTTTAGCATCTAAAATATACTTTAATAGGTGTTTTAGAGTATTTACTAATCTTATATCTTCTAAATCTTTATAAATATATTCATAGTTTGGATCATCTAATTCCTCTTTAGTAATTGTTACTAGTATTTCGTGTTGTGTACGTAGACGTTCTACTATTTCTCTATCGATTGTGTCATTTACAATAACTTCTTTAAATCCGTGTCTTGTAATTTCTTTTACTGCTCGATCTATTTCACCTTCTATTAAGGTTACATATGTTTCACCAGTTGAAATATCGATATAACTTATTCCGTAACAATAATTAAAATCATAAATATTAGCAATATAGTTATTGTTTTTTGAATCAATGTTTGCATCAATTCTTGTACCTTTTGTTATTACTTGAACTACATCACGTTTAACCATACCTTTTGTTTCTTTTGGATCTTCTAATTGTTCGCAGATTGCTACTTTGTAGCCTTTATCAATTAGAGTATCTACATACGAAGAATAAGCATGATGAGGAATACCACACATTGGTACTCTTTCGTCTAAACCAGCTTGTTTTCCTGTTAAAGTTAATTCTAAAACACGTGAAGCAGTTATTGCATCATCAAAAAACATTTCATAAAAATCTCCAAGTCTAAAAAAGATAATACTGTCTTCATAATTATCTTTTATTTCCATATATTGTTGCATCATTGGACTTAATTTTGTTCTATCTACTTCACTACGTTTCATTTTACTTCACCCACTAGACATATTATAACAAAAAAAGATTTTCTATTAAAGAAAATCTTGTTATTTTAATTACTTTTTTATTATCCTTGATAATTACTAAACATTTCTATTCTTTCTTTGATTTTATCTTTACCTAAAACCTTCATAATTGAGAATAAATCTGGAGATTTAGTTCTACCTGTAACCATCACACGAATTGCTTCGCATAAGTCTCCAACATGCCCTTTGTAGCTTTCAGGATCTTTCTTGTAATCTTTTGGACTACCTGCATAACCATTTGCTACTGCAAATTCTTTTACTGCGGCAAACCATTCTTCATTTGTTGTATCTAAATTTAAAACATTATCTACATAATCAGTTACTAAAGCAACGTCATATTTCTTTTCTCCATCAAATTTAGAATAGTTTTCATTCTTAAAAATCGAATCAATTGCATATGAGAATTCTTCTTTAACATCTGAATATTTAGCGATGTCTTTTCTTGGACGATCTCCATCTTTTTCGATACTTAAGAATTTAATCATATCATCTTTATTGTCTTCTAAGATTTTGGCATATTCTTCATCGTGTCTTTTTGCCCAATTAAGTGTTTCTTTATAAACTTCTTCTCCACTTTTTCTTGAGAAATAAGTTTTAGCAATATTAGTTAATTTTTCTAAGTCGAATGAAGTTCCACCTACTGCCATTTTATCAAATGTAAATGTAAAATCTTTAAATGATTTATCTGTATTTTCTAAATACCATTCTTCAAAGTTAGAGTTTAGAATTGTTGCTAAATAAAGTTTAACTGCATCAATTGGGATTCCAACTTCATCATAGTATGAAACTGCAGCTTCCGGATCTTTTCTTTTACTTAATTTACGAATTGTGCCTGTTTCTTCATCTTTCTTTGTAATTGGTGCGTGATGACAGAAGTTTGGTAATTCAAATCCTAATACATTGAATAATTGAATATGTTTTGGAACACTTGATACCCATTCATCTCCACGAATAACGTGTGTTGTATGCATTAAATGATCATCAATTGCATGAGCAAAGTGATATGTTGGAATACCATCTTTCTTTAATAAAACGAAGTCTTCATCGCTTTCGGGAAATTTCATTTTTCCTTTAATTAAGTCTTCGATTTCAACTGTATTTTTAGGATTTCCTGGTGATTTTAATCTAATTACATATTCTTCGCCATTAGCAATCTTTTCTTTGATTTCTTCTAATGATAAATCTCTATCTGCAGCATAAATTCCATATACTCCAGTTCTTACTTTATTAATCTCTTGTTCTTCACGGATGTTTGCAAGTTCTTCTTCGCTCATGAAACATGGATATGCTAATCCATTAGCAATCATATCTTTTACATAAGTTTGATAGATTTCTGCTCTCTCACTTTGAATGTATGGTCCATAGTTTCCACCAACCATAGTTGATTCATCAGGTATAATATCAAAACTTTGTAAGTCTTGGAAAATTCCTTCTACTCCGTTTTCTACTGAACGTTTTTGATCTGTATCTTCAATTCTTAAGAAAAATACTCCATTTGATTGTCTTGCATAAATTGAATCAATAAATGATCCAAATAGACTACCCATATGAACGAATCCTGTTGGAGATGGTCCAAATCTTGTAACCATTGCACCTTCTGGAAGATTTCTTTCTGGATACATTTTTTCATATTCTTCTCTAGTTTTTGTTATATTTGGAAATAATAATTCAGCTAGTTCTAATCTTTCGTTTTTTTCCATAGTTACACCTCTTCTTAATTACATTTATAATAATATACTAAAATGGGTTAAAAATCAATTATATTAGACTAAAAAAGTCCTTATTAGGACTAATTATTTTATGTTTTTAAATATATTAATTTTTAAAATAAAAACTAGATATTTCTATCTAGTTTAATTACTTATTGGTAGCGACGGAGGGATTTGAACCCCCGACCTATCGGGTATGAACCGAGCGCTCTAGCCAACTGAGCTACATCGCCATAAATCAAGTAAGCAATATAATAGTAACATATTAAAAATCTTTTTGCAAGCAAAAAATAAAAAAATTTATATTATTATTTTGTCCATTTTTTTAAAAAATATAATTTATTTAATTTTATTGGGCTATTTCCTTGTTAGAATACTTATTTTGTGATACAATATGCATGCAATGAGGAGGTATATTATGAAATATTGTACAGGACCTATCAAGAATATGTATGTTAAAAGTATGGGTGTAAATGAAAAAATTGGTGAAATTGTTACTGAAAGTATTGTTTTACAAAAGAACGCTCCTTTTTATTGGAATCCATTAGGAAGACTTGTTAGTTTTGAATATAATACTTTTTTACCTACTAAGTCTGAGGCAGAAACTTTTGTTGAAGAATCTGCTAAAAGACATCCAGGATGTTTGGAACTAGCTACTTGCATGTATGCTGATTATGGACATATGACTGTTCATGAAATAAGTAGAAAGGAATTCAAACAATTAAAGAAAACTTATAAAGAAATAAGAAAGCAAAAGAAAAGTTCATAAATTATGAACTTTTTTTATTTGTTTTTTTTATTAGTTGGAATGATTTACCATTTTCTACAGTCTCTTCTGTAAGAATTACCTCGTCGTATTCGCCTGGGTTGGAAATTACTTCATCATAAGCTTGCCATGTTGAATCTGTAATTAATTTATTTAAACCACGTGCACCAATTTTTTCTTCTAAGGCTTTTGATGCTATTGCAACGATATATCCATCTTTTGTTGTTAATTTTACTCCTTCTTCAGCGAAGACTTCTTCTTGAAGTTTTAGGGCTGAATCCTCTGATTCAAGTAATATTTTTCTTAATGAATCAATATTTAAATTGTTTAAATGAATTATAACAGGAACTCTTCCCATGAATTCTTTTGGCATCATTGCTTTTTCTATAAATTCAGTCATTGTTGGTTCTGTTTGTTCTTTCTTTTTTTCTGCTGTTGAAGCTACAAATCCACACGGAGTTGATTTTTTTTCTTCATAAACATCTAAGAATGCTCCACCGCCAACAATTAGCATGTTTGTTGTATCTATTCTAACACTTGTATCAGCTGTTTGATGTTGTTGGTTTTTACAAGCTGTATATTTTGTTCCATCTAAGAATTTTAAAAGCATATTTAAGACCGCTTGACCTGAAATGTCTGATTTTTTTTCTGAACCTTTTTTATCAATTTCATCAAAGAAAACTATAGCTCTTTCTGCTTGTTTTAGGTCACGTCCACAATCTTCGTATAATTCCCATAATTTTTGTTCAATACTTTGCCCAACAAATCCTGCTGCTGTTAATTGAGTTGAGTCTATATATAATACTGGTCTGTTTAAATATCTTCCAATAAGTTGCATCATTAATGTTTTTCCCGCACCCGATTGTCCAGTTAATAGGATTCCATAATCTTTTTTTCGCATTCTATCTAATCTTGAAAGTTCAACAATCATTCTTCTTGCTGGTTGATCTTGAGCGATTAATACTTTTGTTACTTTATTAAATACATCGTTAACATCAATTAATTCTATTTGTGAATTAGATTGGTTTTTTAATGGTGTTGGTGCTGGTGGAGTTGCTTTTTCAGGTTTTCGCCCTGTAATCTTATCTAATTCCTCTTCTAAGGCCTCTCTATGTATATCTACTGATTCAATGGCTGCTTCTAGTTCTTCTTTTTGTTCAAGTAAACGATATTTTATATCAATTAACTCATCTGGTGAAAATTTACCCTCTATAATTCTAGCAACTAAGTCTTTTAATGATTCTATATAAGCATCTTCTTCATCTTCTTCTATAGTTTCTTCTTTAGGAACTGGATTAACGCCCTCTTCATAAGCATCTGGGTCATTTTGAACTTTTTCCATTGCATTTATATATGGTCTTTTATCAATTGGTAACATTATAAAACCACCATTTGGTCCTTTTGTTACATAATAGACAATATCTTTGCAACGTTTTTCATATTCATGAATTGCATCAGAAAAATCATATTGATGATTATATATTTCTACAATTCTGTCAACTTCAATTATATTTGTATAATATAGTGTATTTTCATCAAAGTCACTAAAGTCATCGATTCTTTTATATTTATTTCCATTTGTTGTTACAAGCATATGAGTTTCTTCATCAATGTCTCCAGCAGTGATTGAATCTACTACATATACATAATCGTTTTCACCTACTGGTGTTTTTTTCATTACTGTTGCAAAATATTTCTCTGGCATTTTAATTCCCCCTGATGCGAATTTATGTCTATTAATATATACTAAAATGCCATATTATTCAATAAAAAAGACTAAATCTTTCGATTTAGTCCTAAATATCTCCTTCATAAATCATTTTTAAGTCTGTATTATAATATTTTAATGAATTTGCTTCTGTATCTTTTACAGTAATGTAATTAGAATTTACTGTTAGTGTTTTGTCTTTATCAATACTTAATGATTTATTTGATAATAGGTTATATACTTTTCTTGTATCTGATGCATCATCTGTATAATAGATAAATGTTGTTTGTTCTCTTTTTGTTAAGTATGAAGTATTAAATTCTACTATTGCTTTCTTTTGAGCAAGATCAATTAAGTACCACTTACCATCATTTTTACCATAAATATAGTCTTTTTTATTTGCTTTTAAATATTTATATAAATCTAAATCTAAATATTCTAACGAGTCCCATTGACAAGGTAATGTAATAACATCATTATTCATTAGTCCATATCCATCGCTACATGTAAAATACTTATTATTTGTTTCTTTTTCCCATGAATTTAAATCTTCTTCATCTTCTTTATCATCTTCATCTGTTGATGATGGTTGTTCTTTAACAACTTCACCAGTTTTTAGATCAAAGTATGAATATCTATCGCGCCAATCAGTTACTGTACCATCTCTTAGAGATAAGTATCCAGGATAATAATATACTGACATTTCTTCATTTGTTGTAGAATACATTACTTTATCATTTTGTACATAGAATTTTTCTTTAAAATCATATGATGAGTCTTTTACTGTAAAGATATTGTCTGTATTTGATGAAATTCTTTCTTCAGCCATTTCTCTAACAACAACACCTGTGTCACAGTTAATTACTCCATATTTTCTTTCTACGTTAACTACACAATATCTTTCTTTTTGAGATTCATCAATACTTGGAATCGTTACATAGATTGATGTTTCTCCTGATTTGAAATTATATGTATAAATTTGTTTACCTTTTTCATTCATTAATCCACCAGTATTTTCTTTTGAGTTTACCCATAAATAATACTTATCTTCTTTATGATCAACTCTTACACCTTCTGGTGAGATTTTTTTCATTTTATTATTATATAGTTCTTCATCTATAATCCATGAATCATTTTCTTCGATGTATTCAATTTTTGTTTTTGCTTCTTTTTGTACTTTACCTTTGTTATCAATGATTTGATATACAGTTTTTGTTAAACCATCTGTTTCTACTTCTGATCTTACTACTGCATATTTTCCTTTAAAGTCTGTAGCATATTCATATTTTGTAGAAATTTTAACATTTCCTTCTGTATCAATAAATCCATACTTATCATCTTTCTTAACTTTGATTAGTTGTTCTGGATTAAAGATTGCATCAATTTTATCTTTTTCTAGTTTTTCCTCACTTGGATTTAAGTTTAGTAATAAAATTACACACACAATAATTGCTGCTACTGCAACTAGTGCTCCAATTATAATTAATGGAGCTTTTGATTTTTTAGGTTTGTTTTGAGGATTTAATCCTGGTTGTTGTGGTATTTGATTATATTGTTGATTAACAGGTTGCATAGTTGGTTGTTCCATAACCGGTTGTTGCATCACTGGTTGCTCAACTTGAGTTTCTTGCATTATTGGTTGTTGCATCTCTGGTTGCGCTGGTTCATCAACTTCTAATATCTCTTCTACTTCTTCATTATTTATATTTTCTTGTGGTGCAGATTGTAAATCATAACCGCATGAACCACAAAATCTTGCGTCTTGATTGTTTACTGCGTTACACTTTGGACAATTCATTTTGTACTCCTCCTACTCTTTCTATCATATCCATTATATCACAATTTTTTTATTTTCAATAAAAAATCTACACGATTGTGTAGATTTGTTTTTTAATTATTTTTTTAAAGCTTTAACTGCAATGTCATATAGTTTTTCCATAGCTTTTTCGCTTTTGTTTTTTTCCATATTTTTACGCATTTTATCAAGTACTTTTGGATGTTTTGAAATTTCTTTCATATATGACATGAAAGTAAATGGGAAGCGGAATCTTTTTCCATAACCATTTCTTTCAAAGTATTTATAGTTTCCGACTTCTTGTCCACCTGAACAATTAATCATTAAAATTGGTTTTTTGAAATATAGTGTTTCTGTTGTTTGAGCCCCTCCTGGTTTTGAAACAACAAAGTCACACATTTGAAGAAGTTCTGGCACATTATTAACATATCCAAATGTTTTAATATTTTTTGCACCTTGTTCTTCTATCCATTCATCGACTTTTGCTTTAGAATTTAAGTTTTTACCAGCAACGTAGATAAAATCAATATTTAAGTTTGACTTAATAACTTCTTTAATATATGGAAGGGATAAAACACCACCGTTTCCTCCACCACCGAAGAATAAACAAATTGGTCTATTTCCACTAAAGCCATATTTTTTAGTCGCTTTTTTAGGATCAAAGTTATTTGCTGTTATTGGATGGATTGGAATACCAATTGGTTTAATGATTTTAGGACTAACTCCTTTTTTAACTAAGTATTTTACTTCGTCTTTATCACCAACAATAATGGCTTCTTCCTCTTTATAACCTTTTAACCATAGTGAGTGGGCCTCATAATCTGTAACAACTGTTATTAGTTTTGTTTTTGTATAACCTTTTCTATTATAGTGGTCAATTAAACTACTTCCGAAGAAGTGTGTTGATATAGTTAAATCTGGATCAAAATCTGTTATTACTTTTTTCATACGTTTATTTCTAAATAAACTTGAACTCATATAATTAGCTACTTCACTACTTATCTTGTGGTCAAAAATATTATATATTGTTGACCATCCAGCTGGGAACTTTAATAAAAAGAAATCTGTTATCTTTTGACTTAGTGTTCCAAGTACTGGCATTGAGTATTTTAATAGGTCAATTGCAAGTATTTCTAGTTCTGGATCTTGAGTTTCGAAATACTTTTTTATATATTCAGCTACTGCTTTATGTCCACTTCCGTACATAGCATAAGTTATTAATATTTTTTTCTTCATCTGTAATCTACCTCTATTTTAATTATACAATATTTTTTTTAAATTTCAAATATTGATGTAAAGATTATTTACTTTGTTTTGTTTTAGAAACCATTTCTTCATGAAATCTTCTATATATATCAAAGTTTTCTTTTTTAGGTGTAAATGTAAATTTTTTTGTTTTTAAGTGTGGTTCTAAAACATATGCACAATCTTGTTTTGATGTTTGAAGTTGTTCTCTTAATTCGATAGCTTTTAAGTATGAATACAAGTATGCCATATCATCTATAAGATCTGTTGGTGCTATTTCTTCTCTTAAGAAATCTATTAATCCTTCTTGTGTTTCAGACTCACATATTTCTTGGAATTCTTTTACAAATACATCTGTTGGAACGTTAAAATTCATTGATGCAAATGTTAACATTATTTCAAAGTAATTAAATAATGTTAGTAGTTGTTCTTCGGCATCAAGCATTCTATCTTTATAGTCTCCTACATTTAAGAATCCTTGGTTTTTATATAAAGTATCATTGAATAATAATTCTATTAAAATCGGACCTAATTCAGCATAATATCTGTGGCCTTCTAGTTTTCTTAATTCTTCTACTGCATGTTCTGTTTCATGGGCTGTTATCCAAGAAGCATTTTTAGGATTTAATATTAAGTATGGTAATCCTGTTATTTCATCGTAATAGCAATAAGAAGATGTTCCTAGATTCTTTACTTCTTGAATTTGTCTTATAATATCATTTGATAAAATTGGTTTGGCTGCTTTTAGTAAACGTTTCGAGTGATCGTGATATGTTTCTAAAGTTGTTTCTACTTGATCATCTAGTGTTAGTATTGTTTTTTTATTACGACCTTTTATTTTAAATATTTCTTCATAACCAAGGTCCATAGTCCATAATATTGTTTCTTCTCCTAAATTATGATACTGACTTTCCATTCTTCTTAAAATATAATGCTTTAGTTTTTCAAGATCATGAGGAGGTTTTGGTATAAATGTTGGTCTACTATCAAAATCACCATTTGTAAATCTTGTAAAAGTTTGAATATCTGTTCTGATGCTTTTTTTAGTTGCTTTTGATAATTTAGGGTCGTCTAAAAGAACATAACCTTTAGCGATTACATCTTCTATAAATTTCTTATCAAAACTCCAATTTGATGTCATATTAAAACCCCTCTCAAATGTGCACATATTATATCATATTTTCTAATAAAAATCAAGAAAGGCAACCTTTTAGTTGCCTTTTTGTTTATTATAATAGTCATAGTTTCCAATAATTTTTGTTATCTTTTTATCTTTTAGTTCTAAGATATGAGTTGCGACTTTATTTATGAAATAACGATCGTGTGAAATAAATAGAATTGTTCCATTAAAGTCTATAAGAGCATTTTCTAATATTTCTCTTGTATCCATATCAATATGGTTAGTTGGTTCATCTAATATTAAGAAGTTATATTTATTTTGGATTAAACAGAATAGTTTTAATCTTACTTTTTCTCCTCCTGATAAATATTTGATTTTCTTATGAATTGTATCTCCTGCGAATAAAAACTTAAATAGTGCTGAACGTAGATGTTCTTCTGGTCCAATAAAGTGTTTTCTTGCTTCTTCTAGAATTGATGCTTCACTATTTTCAAATATTATTTCTTGAGGAATATAACCTAGTTTAATATTTGTGCCTAGTTTTATACTTGGATTACCCTTTATTATTTCTTTTATAAGAGTTGTTTTACCAGTGCCATTTTCTCCAATAAGACAAGCTTTTTCTTTGTAGTATAATTCTAGTTTTACTTTTTCTAATAATTGTTTATCTTTGAAGCCGAGATTTAAATTTTTTAAAGTTAAAACATCATGACCGGTTCTTGATGAATCATTAAAATCAACATTTAGTTTTTTCTTTTCTTCTGGTCGATCTAATTTTTCTAACTTTTCTAATCTTTTTTCAATACTTGCGGCACGTCTATAGAAAATTTCTCCTCCTGAATCTCCACATAGGTGAGCAAATTCTCTTAATTTTTTTATAGATTTTTTCATTGCTTCAATTATTTTTTGTTGGTCTTTATATGCTTTGAATTCTAGAAGCAATCTATTTTCACTTTCTTTTATAAAATATGAATAATTTCCAAAATATGATTCAATTCCACGTTTTGTTAATAAAAATACTTTATTTACAACTTTATCCAAGAAATATCTGTCGTGAGAGACAATTATTACTGTACCTTTATAGCTGTTTAAATAATTTTCTAACCATTCTATTCTTCGAATATCTAAATGGTTAGTTGGTTCATCTAAAAGTAAGATATCAGGTTCTTGAAGTAATAATCTTATTAATGAGCAGATTGTTTTTTCTCCTCCAGATAAACTATTAAAGTTTCTTTGTAACATTTCATCAGTTACATCGAAGGCTGCGAGAACTTTGCTTATTTTTGTTTCATATTCATATCCACCTTTATCAATAAAAGTTTCTTGAAGTTTTGTATATTTTTCTATTGCTTTTATATCACTGGTTAATTTTTCTTCTAGAGCTTCTAGTTTACTTTTTAGTTCTAATAAACTATCGAATGCACTATATATATAATCTTTTATTAAAATATCATTTGCTTCTGGTATTTGGCTTAAATAGCCAACTACAGCATTTTTTCTTATTGATAATTCTCCACTATTTGGCGTTTCTATTTTACTAATTATTTTTAATATTGTTGTTTTACCTGATCCGTTTGTTCCGATTAAGGCAACTTTTTCTCCTTTTTGGATTGTCATATCTATATCTTTTAAAACTATCTCTGTTCCGTATGACTTATTTATTTTACTTAAATTTATATCTATCATAATTACACATCCTTTTTCTTACAAATTAAAAACTATACAAACACCTGTATAGTTTCTTTTTATACAGATGTAAGCACGACGAAAAGATCACACCTACATCTTAAATTTTTTCTTTATTTAGGATGCAAGTGTGACAGTTAATGTATACATGATTTTTTTACCTACGTAATTTTGCATTACTATCACTCCTTGTATATAATTTATTACATTTTTGTTAATTTGTCAATTTGTATGCTATAATTAAGAAGATGGGAGTGGTTTTATGGCAAAGAAAAAGTGCGATGTATGTGGCACAGTATTAAAAAATGGGCAAACTACTTGTAGTGGATGTGGTATGCCACAAGTTGATTTAAAAAAGATAGCTAAGGGGGAATTTAAAAATAGTAATAGTAAACCTAGTTATACAACAACTGATCAAGATACTATAAAAATAATTGATAGACTTGATTTATATGCAAAACTTATAAAGATAATTGCATTCTTTTCAATGATTGGAGTTGCGATATATTCGATTTTTACATTTAAATGGTTATTGTTGGTTGGATGTGTTGTTTTCTACTTTGTATTACCTTTTATACCTTTACCTATTTCATGGATGAGAATGATGTTAATAAATGTTTTTGAAATTAGAATGAAAATGAAGTAAGGAGTGTTATTATGAGTGAAATGTATCAATTATTAGATGATTTAAATTTAGCAAAATGTAGACTTGAAGGCTGTGGTGACGAAAGTGTTGTTGGTCAACTTAATCATCAGGCTTATGAGAGAACCATAGAAAAAGTACAAAATAGTGGAAGAAGTTATTTTGGTAATGATAATTTGAGTTGTGATGATATTAAAAATATGGTTTTAACTCAACTTGCTGATAAAGCGAAAGACTTTTTAGGACAAGATGTAAATCAAATGGTAGAAGCAATCGCTGATTTGGATGAACTTACTAGTTCGGCGCTTATTTGTATGGAAAACGCATTAAATGCAAGGAAAGATGAACGTAGCGGATTTTATTATAGTAATATGTTTAGAATTGATCGTGAATTTCTTGGAAAGTTTAGTGATGAAGATATTGCTAAATTCGAAGCACTATCAAGTTGTCTTATTGTTAATATGGAAACAAATGAATCTAAAACTTCGGGAAAATAAAAAGAGACTTATTAGTCTCTTTTCTTTTTTTAGTGGCGTCCCTGGCCAGACTCTAACTGGCGACTTATCCCTTAGGAGGGGATTACTCTATACAACTGAGTTACAGAGACAGATAAAGGACTTTTTAGTCCTTTTAAATTTCTTGAATAACAGTAATAATCATTGGTTTTGATTCTGTTTCTTTATAGAAGAATTTTCCTAATACATCACGTACTTCATTTTTTATTTTTGCATAGTCTACTCTTTTTGAGTTTAAAGTTATACTTTCTTCAATTACTTCACGTGATATTTGTTTTGTTTCTTCTAATAAATCTTGACTTTCTTTTACGTAGATAAATCCACGAGTTAAGATTTCTGGTCCACCTAATATTTCTTTTGTTTCTTTATCAAGCGTACAGCTAATGATTACAATTCCGTTTTCTCCTAACATTTCACGATCTTTTAATACTAGATCTCCGATATCTCCTTGACTCTTACCATCAATTAGGATTTCATCTACTTCGATATGTTCTAAGGAGTTTGTATCTTTTCCGTTTACTAATTCTAAAACATCACCATTTTGTTTTAAAATTATATTTTCTTTTGGAATACCTAATTCTTCTGCGATTTCTGCATTGGCATATTGATTTCTATATTCACCTTTTACAGGAAAATAATATTTTGGATTCATTAGGTTAATCATTAACATTAAGTCTTCACTTGATGCATGGTGTAGTAAATGTTTCTTACTAGAAAGACTTACTGCGTTAGCACCTAACATAGCAATTTCATCCATAATTACAGCAGTTCTTTTTTCAATTCCTTCATAGCTCGGTTCAGTTATAAAGATTGTATCTGTTTCTTTAATTTTGATGAATTTATCATATCCTTTAATAATTCTTTCTAAATTAGCAAATGGTTTTTCTTTTTCGTCAGAAATTAATACTACTGTATCTTTTAATTCTAAATCAGTTAATGAACCAATTCTGTTTTGATCTATTGTTAGATAGTTTTCTTCTATTGCTCTTGCAATCATATCTTGCAGAACTTTACCCATTATAACAATCTTTCTATGAGTTTTTGAAACTTCATTAAATATTTCTTGTATTCTATAGAAATGAGCTGGTAGAATTGTTGCGATAATTCTAAATTCATTCTTATTTAATACTTCTCTTACAAAGTCTGATACTCTATTATTTGGACTTGTGTGCCCTTTTTTAGCAGCATACATTGATTCTGCAAGTAAGCATAGAACTCCTTGTTTTCCTACATAAGCAAGTTTTCCAATATCGGTTTTATAAGAACCCATCATTGTTGAATCAAATACAAAGTCTCCTGTGTAAACTATAGCTCCATCTTCCGTATATAATACATAACAAACTGCATCCGGAATTGAATGTGTTACACTAATTGGAAATAAAGCATTTTTACCAAAATCTAATTTTGAATGTGGTCTTATTTCTTTTATAACTGCTTTTTGTAATTGTTCTGTTGTTAAATCGTTTTTAACAATTTCTAAAGTTAATTTAGTACCATATACTGGAATATCTGGAATAACATCTAAAATGTCTGGTACTGCTCCCATATTTCCTTCATGCCCATGAGTTAAAAAAATACCTTTAACTCTATTTTTGTTTTTTACTATATAATCAAAGTTTGGAATAATATAATCAATTCCTAAATTTTGATCATTGTCGTATTTTAGTCCAGCATCGAAAACGAAAATATCTTGGTCAACTTCTACAACATACATGTTTTTACCATTTTCATTTAGTCCACCTAAACTAAATATTTTAATTTTACTCATTGTTTTCTCCTTTCACTCTTAAAAATACCCATTTATTCTATAAATTGATTTTATTATTTATATAAATTTTAATCCGATAAAAGAAAAAGAATTTAGTAATTCTTATTTATTAATATAATAAAGGGTCTTAAAAATAACATAGTAATTATACCATCACTTTATTAAAATAGCAATTAATAATTACTTTGCTAGTTTTTCCAATGCGCTTTTTGCAGCTTCTTGTTCTGCTTCTTTTTTTGATGTTCCAACTCCTGTACCGTAAACTATGTTATCGATAATAACTTCTACTGTGAAATTTTTTTCATGAGCCGGACCTTCTTCTTTGACTAAATTATATGTTAGGCTCTTTTGATATGTTTGAACATATTCTTGAAGAGAACTTTTATAATCACTAAAGAAAGTAATATTTGGATCTTCGATAAATGGAACAATTATATTTAAAGCAACTTTTCTTGCTGTTGCATATCCTAAGTCAACATAGATTGCACCAATGAATGCTTCAAATATATCAGCTACAATGGCTTTTTTATACTTTCCGCCTTCTTTTTCTTCACCATGCCCTACTTTTATATATTTATTTAATCCTAAATTTGCTGAGTATTCAGAAAGAGCATTTTCGCATACGTAACTTGCACGTACTTTAGTCATTTCTCCTTCTTTTTCAGCTTTATTATTATATAAATAGTCAGCTACAACTAAATCTAATACAGCATCCCCTAAAAATTCTAATCGTTCATAATCTGCTTTTGCTTTATGTTCATTAGCATATGAACTATGTGAAAAAGCTGTTGTATATAGAGTAAGATTTTTTGGTTTAATACTAAGTTTATTAAATAATTCTTCCATCTTTAATCACCATTAACATTATATCAAAATACTTTAATTTAGTATACTTATAATTGCTATTTTTTCTAAATTATAGTAAAATCAAAATTGTATAAATGATAAGGTTTACAGGAATTATTTTTTATAATAAAATAATTAACCGTGGTGATTATTATGAAGAAAATTTTAATTTCTATAATCAAAACATATCAGAAGATTCCAGGAAATTGGCATAATAGTTGTAGATATGTACCTACTTGTTCTAATTATGCTATTGAAGCAATTAATACATATGGATGTGTTAAAGGAAGTATTCTTGCTATAAAAAGAATATTAAGATGTAATCCTTGGGGTGGAACTGGATATGATCCTGTACCTTTAAAAAAGGAGAAAAAGAAATGAAAAAAATTAAGTTATTTGGTTTGATTATTATATTGATGTTTATATGTTTAATTAGTTCTGGGTGTACTAATGATAATATGGAAAATATAAGAGTACTTGTTACAAATTATCCTAATGAATTTATTACTCAGAGATTATATGGAAATCATTCTACAGTTACTTCTATTTATCCAGATGGAGTTGATATAACTGATTATGTTATTAGTTCTAAGCAAAAAAAAGATTTTAGTCAATATGATTTATTTATCTATAATGGTTTAATCGAAAAAGAAAGAAATCTTGCAGTTGATTTACTTGATCTAAATCCTAATTTAAAAATTATAGATACAGCTTATGTATTAGAAACGGATTATTCACCTGAAGAGTTATGGTTGAATCCTTCTTCTCTTCTGATGATGGCGCAAAATGTAAGACTTGGATTAGAAGAATATATTGATAGTAATGTTTTAAAAACAGAAATTGATGCTGCGTATGATGAATTAAAAGTTGAACTTTCTGAACTAGATGCAACTTATAGAATTGATGTGGAGAATACAAATAAGAAAACTATAGTGGTTGCTAATTCAGCTTTAAAATATTTAGAAAAGTTTGGACTTCAAGTTTATTGTATTGATGGAGATGCAACTGATAAAACTATTAGTACAGTTCAAGACTTAATAACAAGTAAACAAATTCAATATATATATTCTTTTGTTGAAGAAGAATTAAATGATAATGTAAAGAAATTAGTTGATGATAATAAAGGGGTTTCAGTTGTTGCAGTTCATAAACTAGATAATATAAATGATGAAGAGAGAAAAAATAAAGAAACGTACTTATCTATTATGAAAAACAACTTAGAATTAATAAAAAAAGAAATTTACAAATAATAAAAGAGGCTTATTTAGAGCCTCTTGTTTTTTTATATACTTTTGGTTGTTCTGCTTTTTTGTTTTGTTCTAATTGCTTTCTATATTGTTCATTCCAAAGTGAATATTGTGTTTCTTGTTGAAGTGCTGCTAATTCTTGATTAGTTTTTGGTGTTTCATCTTCATCAATGTCTTCATATATATTTAATTCTCTATCTCTATTTGCTTCTAATAAATCTACAGCTAATCTTGAAAAATATCCCATTAATTTCACCTCTTTTTTGGTTCCTATATTATATTTAAGATATTTTTATTTGTCAATTATTTTAACTATTAACTGTTGATTCAATTTTTTTGAAAATATATTTCATAATTTTATCAAATGTCTTTGAGATAAAATTAGATAATTTAAGTGTAATTTCTGAACTTTTATTATTATAGTCTTTTTTTTCTTCTATATAGTTTGATGCTATGATTTTTTTCCCTTCTTTTACGTCTTTTTCAAATCTTTCAATTGCTTCATCTGTCAATATGTTTTTTTGTTTAAGATTATATTCATAATAACCAGAAGTTGAGGTAATGTATAAAGATAAAAATGATATAACTATAAATATCATAAATGTTTTAACTATTTGTTTTAGGTTCATGAGTTTTAATCACCTCCACGAAGCAATTTGAAAAAGCGATAGATGAATTTAGTACTTCATTTGTAGTATTTTCATATCCTCCTACTTCTACTAAAATTGTATATGATGAGAAATCTTGATTATATACACCGTTTACTCCTGAACCAGACTTCTTATAAATACCCTTTGACAGATTTGGATAATTACTATTTAGACAATTGTTTATTTGTTCTGTAAAGATTAAATTTTCTTGATAGTTTACATTTTCTAGACCAACAATAAATAATAATTTAGCATAAGTTTTTTCATTTATAATTATAGTTGTTTTGTCTTTTTTAAGACTATCTCTATGAACATCGATAAAATACGTTAAACTAGGGTGTTCTTTTTTTCTTTGTTCTAGTAAGATTCTACTTGCTTTATAACTATAACCATATTTCCAATTATTATTATTTAATATTTCTTTTATACTCGCTGTTTCAATATATGTTTGATAATTATTTTTATTAAATTGTTCTTCCATAATATAATTAGCCATTGTAACTTGAGGTTTTATACTATATTCAATAAAATCACTTGGTGTATATTCTTCTGTTTGATGGGTGTTATATATATAAATAGTTGGCTTATATTCCTCTGTTTTGTTTATTACAGGTATAATTACCGGTGATTTTTTTATTAAATTACTTTGAGTTTGAAGTAAATATTTAGTTGGACTATTATATATATCTTCTATCATTTTTTGTGTAAGTTTTTTAAGATAGTTATTTTTAGTATTTGTTGTATTATTAAGTAATTGTTTTACTAGTTTTTGATTATCATACTCAATTTTTGTAGAATCAAGATTTTTAAAGATGGAAATAAAGGTTATAAGACATAGAAAAAGAGAAATAATTAGTTTATTTCTTTTTATTTTTGTTTCTTTGTTTTTAAATCCCTTCATTAAATCACCACTTTAAATATAAACTATGGTGTTTCAATTATTTGTCGAATTAAATTTTTTGTGTAAACTTTTATTTATTCCGTTTCCTATTAATAATCCTAATTTTTCAATAATAAAATCTATTTCTGTTGGAGTTACCATTAAATTATAGTTAATTGGTGATAAAACCTCATTAATTAGTTGTTTAAAATCTGTTTCATTTAAATTGCCAAGTTCGCCTAATAAATCTTTTTTTATATTATCATTAAGTACACTATGGTCATTTGAATAGTCCTGTTTATCATATGGAATTAATTTTAACTTATGATTATTAATATTATTTAATTTATAACTAAAGTGTTTAACTATATATTTAAACGTATCCGTTACAATTGTTGTAGCATCGACAACAGTGGGTACACCAATTGCGATTACTGGAATTCCTAGAGTGTTTTTTGTTAATTCTTTTCTATTGTTCCCCACTCCACTTCCAGGATGAATTCCAGTATCTGTTATTTGAATTGTTTTGTTAAGACGATTGATTGACGATGCAGCAAGTGCATCAATTACAATTAAAAGTTTTGCTTCAGTTGTACTGATGAGACTCTTAATTGCCCTACTTGTTTCTATACCTGTAATAGATGTTACTGATGGTGAGAAACATGATGTTTTTTGGTATCCTTCTTCTACATCACCTATTTCAAATAAGTAGTTTGTTACTAATACTTGCTTTATTGTTTTAGGTCCTAATGAATCTGGTGTTGATTTTTCATTGCCAAGACCAATTATTAAGACGGAATCAGTTTCTTTTAATTTATTATTGTTTATAAATGTTTTTAGGTTAGTTATAAAGACTTGTTCTACTTTTTGAAAGTTATCTTTGTCTGTAACATCGTCAAATGAAATGGTTGTGTAGTGTTCTTTGTTTGTTTTATTTGTTGTTTTTTCTACTGTTATGTTTTCTATTACTTCTTTAGTTGTTTGATAGTTATTATTCTTATTGTATTCAATTATTAGATCGGTTCTTATGGAATATTTGCTTAAATCTATGCTATGCATATTATCACCTAGTAATAATATTTACTAAAATAGTAAAAATTATTTGCTTTTTCTGTGTTTTTTTGATAAAATTGATTTGTTTACAAAAAGTGAGGTGAAAAAGATGCCAAATATTAAAAGCGCTAAGAAACGTATGCGTTCAAATGCTAAGAAAACTGATGTTAATACTTTAGTTACTTCAAGTATGAGAACTGCTATTAAGAAATTTGAAAAAGAAGTTAAAGCTGGTAACAAAGAAGAAGCAAGCAACAATTTAAATATCGCTGTACAAAGAATTGACAAAGCTATGTCAAGTGGATTAGTACATAAAAATAAAGCTGCTCGTTTAAAATCAAGATTAACTAAAATGAGAAATACAATGGAATAAAACCAATTAACCTAATTAATTGGTTTTTTTATTTACTTATTTTAGTATTTCAGTTAAAATTAATTTAGTATTAGTAAGGAGGATGAATATGAAAAGAACAATTATTTATATTTGTTTTGTTAGTATTATTACTCTTCTATGTTGTTTGTTTAGTGAAGAGATAGTTACTTTATACTATGATACTATTAAGTATTTTTCTTCTGAAAATAATAAACTAATTAGAAACGAATATTTTAGAGAAGATAATTTTTTATATGTTCAAAATACTGTTAATTATGAACCTAGAAATGAACAAGATATTACTAATTTGTTTTATACTATTATTAATTCTGGACAAGATAAATTTACTTTTTATTGTTCTAGAGAATATCATAATTGTTTGAATGATATAAAAGCTTTAGCAACTGATCAAACTAAGTTATCACATATTAATAATTATGTTCATCCTTATAATGGATTTAAACATATTGAAATACAATATACTTCTTCTGGACAAGTTGATGTGTTAGTTACTAGAAGTTATTCAGAAGATGAAATTAAAGTAATAAATGAAAAAGTTGAAAATATATATAGTAGGGTCATTAATGAAAATAGTAATGTTATTGATAAAATTAAAGCTGTACATGATTATATAATTAATAATTCAAAATATGATTCAGGTAGAAGTGATTATAATATGACTACTTATAAATCAGATTTGGCATATGGTCCTTTACTTCAAGGATATGGTATATGTGGTGGTTATAGTGATGCAATGGCTTTATTCTTGGAGAAGATGGGCATTACTAATTATAAAGTTTCAAGTGATACACATGTATGGAATGCTGTTTTACTTGATGGTAAATGGTATCATTTAGATTTGACTTGGGATGATCCTGTTACTTCTAATAAGAAAGATATTTTGCAGCATGAATATTTTATTTTAACTACAGATGAGTTATTATCTAAAGAAGTTAAAGAACATAAGTTTGACAGAGATATTTATTTAGAGTTTAAGACACAATAAAACAATTCAAATTTGAATTGTTTTTTATTTTTGAATATAATTATATACTTCTTCAATCGTTTTATTAAAATCATTAAAATTTACATCGAACCATTGTGTAGTAAACTGATGTTTAAAGAAAGTATATTGTCTTTTTGCATATCTTCTTGAGTCTAGTTTTATTTGTTCGATGACTTCTTCTAGTTTTTTATTTTTGAAGAAGTAGTCTGCAAACTCTTTATATCCAATTCCACTATTTAAAATTCTAGAGTTATTATATTTATTTTTTAATGACTCTACTTCTTCTAATAAACCATTTTCTAACATTTTATCTACTCTATTATTTATTCTTTCATATAAATAGTCTCTAGATGTTGTTAGACCTATTACTTTGATTGGATATAATAGTTTGTCTTTATTATTAGTTATTTCTTCTTTGTTTTCAAGTTTATTTAATAATCTAATTAATCTTTTTCTATTATTAATATGTGGTAGTTCTTCTGTTTGATATTTTTTTATTTGATTTAGTATTTCTTCATTAGTCAAATCATTATATTCATTATATGTTGTTCCTTCTGTAAAGTTATAGTCATATAATGCTGCCTTTATATAAAGACCTGTACCACCTACAATAATAATTCTTTTACCCTTTTTTGTTATTTCATCAATTAATTTTCTGACATCTTTTTGATAGGAAAATACTGAATATTCTTCTTCTACCTCACATATATCGATTAGATGATGAGGAATATCTTCTCTTTCGTCAATGGTTGGTTTTGCACTTCCTATATCTAATTGTTTATATATTGCTACTGAATCACCGTTGATTATTTCAGCATTTAGTTTTTTAGCAAGCTCTATGCTTAACTTTGTTTTACCAACTCCTGTTGGACCAACTATTACGATAATATCTTTCATAGTATTTTCCTTTCTATTTAGTCTAGTGAACGTTTAAATAACTTTTCTAAATCAAGTTTAGTGTATGTGATGATTGTTGGTCTTCCATGAGGACATGTAAAAGGATTTTCACACTTTCTAAGCTCATTTAGAAGATAAACTTGGTCATCATATGAAATATAGTCATTAGCTTTAATGGACATTCTACAGGCCATTGTAGAGGCCATACGCCATACAAATAAATCAAAATCAAATTTTTTGTTTTCAGCAAAAATATCTATTACTTTACGAATACATTCTTCTGCAACATCGTCCATTATCCAGTTAGGATGGCTTCTGATAATTACAGTATTTAAACCAAATTCTTCTATGTCGAAGCCATATGATTTAATTAAATCAAAGTTTTCTTTGACAATTAAAAATTCTGGAGTTGTTAATTCTATTTTTATTGGTATTAATAAATCAACTGGGATAACATTTTCTTTTAGTGATTTTAATACTTTTTCATAGTTTATTCTTTCAGCTGCAGCATGTTGATCTATGATATACATGCCATCTTCATTTTCAGCAATTATATATGTCAAATAAACTATTCCTTTTGGTGTCATTTCCTTAATACGATATGTAGATTCTTCTGTAGGTTCTTCTGTTTCTTCTGATAAAGATTTTTCTTGTTGTTCTTGAATATAGAAATCTAATGATATATTTTCATATTTTATTTCTTCTTGTTGTTCTATTTTGTTTTCTTCTGTTGATTTTTTAATTTGTTCTTTTACTTCTGATACAGAATAGTTATCTCGTACTGAGACAGTTGGGATTAATGTTAAATTTTTTAAATTTTCTTCTAATAATTTAGTTACTAATTCTTTTAATGTGTCCATTTTTGAAAATTTAATATCCATTTTCGTTGGATGAATATTTATATCAATTAAGATTGGGTCAACATCAATGTTCATTACAATAATTGGAAATTTATCTTTAGGTATATATGTATGATAACATTCTGTGATTATTTTGTTTAATTCGTTATTTTTGATAATTCTTCCATTAACAAGCGTTGTGATTGAATTTCGATTACTTTTTGTAGCTTCTGGATATGACATATATCCACTTATATAATAATCATCATTTTCTCCTGAAATTGGAATCATTTTCTTTGTTATATCTACACCATAAATTTCGTAGATAACTTTTAATAAATCCCCTGATCCATCAGTTTGTAATAATGTTTTATCATTGTTTTTTAAAGTAAATTTTATATTTGGATATGATAAGGCCATTTTATTTACGTAGTCTACTATATTTGATAATTCAATATATAAGTTCTTTAAATATTTCAAACGAACTGGTGTATTGTAGAATAAATCAGAAACTGTAATAGTTGTTCCTTTTTGTAGATCTGATCTTTCTACTTCCATATCCTTGCCGCCATATATTTTAACTAAAGTTCCTGTTGTTCCATCAGATGTTTTTAATGTTACATTTGATACTGATGCGATTGATGGCAAAGCTTCTCCTCTAAAACCAAGTGACTCTATATAGAATAAATCATCAAGATTTTTTAGTTTAGAAGTTGCATGGCGAGAAAATGCCATTTTAGCATCTTGTTCTTCCATACCACTTCCATTATCTTTTACTATTATTTCTTTTACACCTGAATCAACTAATGATATTTCTATTTCGTCACTACCGGCATCTATTGAATTTTCTACTAACTCTTTAACAACATTCATAGTTTTTTCAACTACTTCTCCTGCTGCTATTTTATTAGCAAGTATTTCATCCATTACTTGAATTTTACTCAAATGACATCATCCTAACTTTTGAATAGTTTTCCTTCTAATTTGTTTCCTGCTGCATCTTCTCTTGAAGATGTATAACCATTACATTTTATTGTAACTATGTAAGTGTATTCTTCTAGTGTAGTTCCACTATTTTTTGTCTTTGATACTTCTATTTTACTTCCTGTATGGCACATATCACCTTTTGTACGTGGATCTTCTAATTTATTTAAGAATCCTGCGTCAACTAATGTAGATATTTCAATTACTCTTGTTGATGGAGCTACTGGAACAATAATTCCTCTTTCTTCGATATATGTTTGAGCTGCACTTAAAGCGCTTTTTTCCATTGCCTCATATGCATCCTCTCTTACTTTAACTTGGTATCTTGAATATGCTCCTATAGCAATTACTGACATAATTCCTAGCAGTGTTACTGCTGCTAGAAGTTCAACCATTGTAAATCCTTTTTTATTTAATTTCATATTTTATTCCTCCTTATTCTTCTTTATTATACTATATTTCTTTTAGATATGAAAATAAATTACTAGCAATATCGTCTGGTAAAACAGCTGTTAGTTCTTCATATGTTGCCTCTTTCATTTTCTTTAATGAACCAAAGTGTTTTAATAATTCTTTTCTTCGTACTTCACCTATTCCTGGCACTAAATCCAAAAGACTTGCTAGCGCACCTTTTGATTTAATGTTTCTATGATAACTTATGGCATATCTATGAACTTCATCTTGAATTCTTGTTAAGAATAAGAACAAGTTACTTTCTTTTGGAACGTCTAGTATTTCATAATTTTCTGTCATAATTTGATTGGTTTTATGATTTTGATCTTTTACTAGACCAATTATTGGTATGTTTAATCCTAATGAATCTATTATTTCTTTAGCTACACTTATTTGAGTTTTTCCTCCATCCATAACAATTAAATCTGGTTTTTCTAAATTTTCCATTAATACTTTATAATATCTTCTATATAATACCTCTTTCATAGCAGATAGGTCATCTTTTACTTCCGTTGATATTTTATATTTACGATATTCATCTTTTAATGGAATAAAGTCATTAAAGACAACCATTCCTCCCACATAAAATGTTCCAAATAAATGTGAATTATCAAATGATTCCATACGAGATGCTTTTTCTATATTTAATAAGTTCTCTAATTCTTTAATTGCATTGATACGTTTTTCATCATCTTGTTTTAGTGTTTCTTCTTCTAATTCCATTTGTTCTTTAGCGTTTTCATATGCTAAATCTAGTAAGTTCTTTAGTTTGCCTTTTTGAGGATGTTGAACTTTTATATTAAAGTATTCACTTAATAAGTTTTGATCTAAATTTAGTGGAATATATAGTTCTTTTGGTGGAAGGGCATTTTTTTCATAGAATTTAATTAAATATTCTAATACTTCATCTTCTATATTTCCAAGAGTCTGAATTATTTCATTGTGTCTTCCAAATAATAGTCCATCTCTTATAAAGAATATCTCAATTGATAAAAAATTATTATTTGAATAGAAATTTACTAAATCAAAGTTATAGTTTTTATTTAAATCTATTTTTTGTTTTCTTAATGTTGTATCAATATCTTCTAACATTTTCTTTAATTCAATTGCTCTTTCAAAGTTTAGATTATCACTAGCTTTTTGCATCTCAACTTTTATTTTTTCTGAAATAATTGTTGGATCTCCATTCAAGAAAGAAGTAATTTCTTTTGTCATTTTATTTATTTCTTCTTCATTAATATCTTTTACACAATAACCAAGGCATTCATGTATATGGTAATATAGACAAACTTCTTTTTTTAATTTCTCACATTTTCTTAATGGATAAATTCTATTAATCATTTCAACGGTTGTTCTAGCAGCTTTTACATTGGGATATGGACCATATAGTTTATGTTTGTTTCTCTTGCGATTAGGTGTTCTTACTATTTTTAAGATGGGATATTTTTCATTAGTTAGTTCTATATATGGATACGTTTTGTCGTCTTTTAAGAGAATATTATATTTTGGATTGTATTTTTTTATTAAAGTTATTTCTAATATTAATGATTCTAATTCCGATGATGTTACTATATAGTCAAAATCGTCTATATCTTCTACTAGCATTCTTGTTTTGCCTGTTTTTAGTCCTGTAAAATAACTTTTTAATCTATTCTTTAAATTTTTTGCTTTACCTACATATATAATTAAACCATCTTTGTTTTTCATTTGATAACTTCCTGGTTTTGAAGGTACTAACGCTAATTTTTCTTTAAAATTTTTCATAATATCACCAATAAGTATATTATAACAAAAAAATATCTCAATAGAGATATTTTATTGATATTTTTGCATAGCTTTCATCATTTGATTAATTTGTTTTTGATTTGGCTTTCTACCCATTTGCATCATTAGTGTTTTAATCATATCTTCACTAATTGGTGGGTTTTTCTTTAAATACTTTTGCATTACTGTTCTTGCGATAAAGAATCCAGCTACTGCTCCAACAAGAAGTCCTGCTAGTAATAATAATATATCTTGTAACATTTAATTCATCTCCTTATGTATTATTGTACAGGATTTATTTAGTTTAAACAAGTTTTTTGTTTAAATACTAATGGTTTCTTCGTTAGTTATAAAAAAATAATCTTGTTTTGAAAAATCACAAGCAAATAAGTTAGATGAGTAGTTTTCTAGTATTTTAAAAAATGTTGATTGTTCTTGTTCAATTTCTAGTTTTATATATGTTCTTTTTATTTCTAATCTACTAATTTCATTTTTATATAAGTTATTTATGTAATGTATTTGATTTCTTTTAGAATATGGAATTTCTTGATGTAATTCAATAAATATTTTTTGATCTAATTGTCTTTTGTTTATTCCATTTGTTAGTTGAGAAAAAAGATTATATCCATACATAAGTTCTGATTTATCTAAATAATATAATTGTTTTAAAATACTAAATAGTATTCTTTCGTTTCCTTTATATAGTTTTTTAAATTCATCTTTTACTTCAAAAATAAAATAGACTTTCATATTATCACCATAATTAGTGTATCAATATGAATAGTCTATTTGTGTCGTTTTATCTTAATAAGTTTTCAATTTTTTGTTCTAGTGATTCTACATCAAATCCATATTTTTTATGTACATCATCTTTTTTACCACTAGCACCAAATTCATCTAGTGTTATTAAATATTTACTATTAAATATTAATCCATGCCATGAGTAAGATGAGGCTGCTTCTACAACTATTTTTCTTACTTCTACAGGAATTACTGATTCAATATATTCATCATCTTGTTTTAAGAATCTACCTAAGTTTGGCATTGATACTACTCTAACATCAAGACCTTTAGTACGAAGACGTTTAGCAACTTCTATCGAAATACTTACTTCTTCTCCAGAGGAAATAATTATACCTTGAGGTTTTTTTATTGAATCATAGATAACATATCCTCCACGTTCAACTTCGTTAGCTTTTGCTGTTTCTAAAATTGGTAATGTATTTCTAGATAAACAAATTGCGGCTGGACCTGTAGTTTTTTCTAAAACTACTTTGTATGTCCCAATTACTTCATTAGTATCTGCTGGTCTAAATACATCTAGATTTGGCATTGTTCTTAATGATAATAATTGTTCTACTGGTTGATGGGTTGGGCCATCTTCTCCAACACTGATTGAATCATGAGTAAAAATATATATTACTGGAAGATTCATCATACAAGCCATTCTAATAGCTGGCTTTAGATAATCACTAAAACTTAGGAATGTTGAACCATATGGTCTAAAGCCATGTAAGGCAAGACCATTAAGAATAGCTCCCATTGCATGTTCTCTAACTCCAAAGTAAATATTTTTTCCTAAATAATCTTCTGGAGAGAATACTCCACCATCTTTTATATATGTTTTGTTAGCTCCAAATAAATCAGCACTTCCTCCAATAATATATGGGAAATTTGGAACTATTGCATTTAGTAATTTTGAAGATGTTATTCTAACTGCTTCTTCGTTTTTATCTGTAGGTGGTTCATATATTAATTCTTTTAAGAAAATTGATTTATCTTCATTCATAAAATATGAAAGTTCTTGTTTTTCTTTATCTGTTAGTGATTCAATTTTTTCATTGAATGCTGTTTCTTCATTTTCACATCTTGTATTAATTAAATATCTAAAATCATCAATTACATTTTGTGATACTGCAAATGGGATATCTCTTACTTTTAATTTTTCTTTGATATCAGTTATATCTTCTTTTGTAAGTGGAGCACCATGTACTGCTGATGTTCCTTGTAAGGCAGAATGTTTACCAATAATTGTTTTTATTTCAATTAGTGTTGGTTTATCTGTACAAGCATGGGCTTCTTCAATTGCTTTTGATATTTGTTCGATACTTTCGCCGTCTGTAACAGTTATTACATTCCAGCCCATAGCAATGAATCTTAATGAAGTATCTTCTAAATAACTTTGGGCAACTTTACCATCTAAACAGATATCGTTTGAATCATATAAAACTATTAATTTATTTAATTTATGAGTACCTGCAAGGGAGATTGCTTCATAGCTTACTCCCTCCATTAGGTCTCCATCTCCACATAAACAATATGTGTAGTGATCTACAACTTTATATCTTGTGCGTAGATTAGCTTCAGCCATAGCCATACCAACTGCTGTTGCAATTCCTTGGCCAAGTGGTCCTGTTGACATATCTACACCAGGTGTAACACCATACTCAGGGTGTCCAGGAGTTTTTGAATCTATTTGTCTAAATGCTTTTAAGTCATCTAGTGATAAATCAAATCCAGCCATATGCAATGTTGCATATAATAAAGCTGAACCATGACCTGCTGACATAACAAAACGGTCTCTATTAAAATAGGCAGGATTATTTGGATTAAATTTTAAGTAATGCGCATATAAAGTATAAATAATTGGAGCTGCCCCTAGAACAATTCCGGGATGTCCACTTTTTGCTGCATCGATCATATCAATGCCTAAGCATCTAATTTGATCTACAATCTTACTTTGATTTATTTCTGTTCCATCTATTCTTGTTGTTACCATTTAATTCACTCCTTCTTTTTGTTTATTATAACATAATTATTTATCGTGGTGAAATCTTATTTTCTTGTATACTTCAACAACTACTAGGATAATCATTGCTAGAGCAAATAATCCTAAAATGTGTGTTAAAGGAATTGAAACTGTTTGTAATAATTTAGAGAAAATGCCAACTTCCATTACAACGAATTGTAAAGCTATTGATGCAATTACTCCCCAAACTACGAACGCGTTATTTTTAAGTGGTACTGAGAATGCAGAATTCTTTTCACTACGACAGTTAAATACGTGAATATTTTGAATAAATACCATTAAAGTCATAACATATCCACGAGCAACTGGTTCATCCATATGAACGATATTTACTAGATAATACCATAATGCGAAAAGTAATAAACCGATTACTACTCCTGCAAGTATTGTTTGTTCTAATAATACTTTATCAAATAATGATTCTTTTGGATTACGTGGTGGTTCTTTCATAATGTCTTTTTCTGCTCTTTCAAATGATAGAGCTAAGTCTTGAATACCATCTGTAACTACGTTTAACCATAAAATTTGAATTGCTACTAGTGGTATTGCCATATCAAAGGCTGTTGCTAAACAGAAACATAATACTTCTGAAATACCACATGAAATTAAGAAATAAATAATCTTTCTAACATTTGCATAAGCAACACGTCCTTCTAGAACTCCATTTACGATTGATTTGAAGTTATCATCTAGAACAATCATTTTAGCTGTTTCACGAGCTATATCTGTACCACTTCCCATAGCGATACCGATATTTGCACTTCTTAATGCCGGAGCATCATTTACTCCATCTCCTGTAACTGCTACATATTCACCTTGACGTTTTAGTGATTCAACAATTTCAAGTTTTTGTAGTGGTGTTACACGAGTATATACTACTTTTGTTTTAACAAACTCATCAAAGGCTTCTGGTCCTTTTGCTAAATATTCATCTACTTCTTTTCCATTTGTAACTTCATCATATGTAGATGTTAGTTTTAAATCTTTTGCTATTGCAAATGCAGTTAAAGGATGATCACCTGTAATCATTAATACTTTAATTCCTGCAGTACGACATTTTTTAATAGCTGGAATTACTTCTTTTCTAATTGGATCAATAAATCCAACCATTCCCATAAATGTTAAATCTTTGATATCATCTTCTGAGTATGAATCTTTCTTTGGTACTTTACCATTGGCAAGAGTGATTACACGTAATCCTTCTTTAGCCATTGATTCATTTTGTTCTTCTAATTTTTGCTCATCATGTTTTTTTACCATGTTGCTGCTTGAACAAAATGATAATACTTTTTCAAGTGATCCTTTAATAGTACAATATGTTTCTCCATTTTTTTCATAGAATACTGCTGAATATTTATTTTCTGATTCATATGGAATACTATCTATTATTTTTGTAGAATCTTTTTTAACTTTTAATTTCTTTCCTAATACTAAGAATGCAATATCGATTGAATCTCCAAATCTTTCGTGTTCAGTAATATTTGCTTCATTGTTGATTGCGCCAAGGAAAGCTAACTCTTTTGCATGTGAGATATTTTCTCCAATGATATCTCCTGTTTCTTCATATCCTACCCCTGTTACATCATATGATGCGCCATTTGGTAGTAAAATCTTTTTAGCAGTTTGTTGGTTAACTGTAAGCGTTCCTGTTTTATCAGATGCAATTACTGTACAACTTCCTAGTGACTCAACTGAGTGTAGTGTCTTAGCTACAACTTTATGTTTAGCCATATGATTTGATGCTATAGTTAAGGCCATTGTTAGGGCTAATGGAAGTCCTTCTGGCATGGCAGATACTGCTAATGCTACTACTGATAAGAATATTTCGTTAACAGTCATTCCACCTTTACTTACAAGTAATACTGTTACGATTACTGCAACAAAGATGATTAACATACTAATTTGTTTTGACAATTCTTCAACTCTGATTGTTAGAGGTGATTTTGTTTCTTTTGTGTTATTGATTGTATTAGCAATTTGTCCTAATTCTGTTTCTAGTGCTGTTGCTACTACAATTGCTTTTGCTCTACCAGTAACTACTGATGTTCCAGAAAACAACATGTTTAATTGTTCTTGGATTGGAGGGTTTTTAGCAGTTAATTTATTTGCGGATTTTGTTACTGCTAAACTTTCTCCTGTTAGTATTGATTCATCAACTGTAAAGTTATGGGCTTCAACAATTCTTAAATCAGCTGATATTTTGTCTCCTGATTCTAAGAATACAAAGTCACCAGGAACTAATTCTGATGCATCTATTACTGTTTCTTCTCCATCACGTAGTACCTTGTTTTTTACTGTTACTAGTTTTGATAAAGCTTCTGCAGTGTTGTTTGCTTTGTTTTCTTGGTATGTTCCCATTAAAACATCTACAAGTACTATTAATATAATTGCAATTCCTTCTACAGGTTCTCCTGCTAAGAAAGAGGCTATAACTGCAACTATTAATAATAGTTCGATTGGGTTCATTAATTCTTTAAAAAAGATTTTAATGATACTCTCTTTTTTCTTTTTTGGTAATACGTTCTTACCGTATTTTTGCTGTCTTTTTTGACATTCTTTTGAAGTCAATCCTTTGTCTGAGGTATTTAATTCTTCAAACAATTGATTTTCTGTCAGTGAATACCATTCTTTTTTCATTCTCATTCTCCTATCTTGTCTAATTTTGTATTCTACTATAATTGTAATTATATCATTGCTTATAGTTTTTTTCAATCAAATAAAAAGAAGTTAACACTTCTTTTCTTTTACTTTTTTTTGTTTGTTTTTCTTTAAATATAAGGATGCATTTCTATAATCAGTGTTCTCTGTAACGTCATCAGATACCTGAATATATGTTGGTATTTTCCTTGTTCTAGTTTTATTTGTTTCTTCTATTTCAAGTAATTTTAGTCCATCATCAAATATGTCTAATCTAAAATATTGATTTAAGTATGAAAAACAGTAACGTGTTTTTCTGATTGGAATTTGGTTTTTTGGAATATTTGATATATATTCTTCTTCTGAAATATTTTTCTTTTTAATAATTCTTTCTTTATTCTCAGAAGTGTCAAGTTTAGTAATTTTAGTATATTTTGTTTCACCGTGACTCTTACTTTTTCTATATATTATTTCACCTGTTTCTGTTTCTCCAATATATTGTTCGATATCTATTAAAACAGGATTTTTTGATAATAATTTATCTATATCAACATCTAGTACTAAATACTTTTCTTGTTTTTGTACTGGGTATGGGGTTTTTAGTAAGTTATGAATTTCTTTGACTGTTTTAGCAATTTTTGTTGCAAAGTCTGTATCATTTCCAATTATCTTTAAATTGTCATGTCCTAACCACACATTTAATGTACGTTTATCTTTTTCTCTAGCTTCTTCAGGTGTCTCTGTTCTTGCTTCGTTATTATCTGTTGTATAGAATTCTTCTTTTCCGTCTGCTGCTGTTACAAGATGCATTACTAAGTCATATCTGTTTAGCAAGTCAAATGTTGTTGTTTTGAATTTTTTTGTTAATTTTATAAATTCTTCTTCTGATACATATGCTTTATCATCTAATAAACCTCTATCACAAACTATGATTGTTGGCTTTTCAATTTCTTCTGCGGCTTTATCAGCTAGGTCTTCTAATCTAAGTTGTAATTCCATGACATACTTTTGAAATTCATACATTGGTAAACCATTTTTTCCAAATGGTCTTATTCCACTATTTATTAAGATTGTTGCAGCTTCTGGTACTATGATTACATGATAGTCTCTTTCTATAAAACATTCTTCAATTGTTTTAATTGATGTTGTTTTACCACCACATGGTCCTCCTGTTAATGCGATTTTTAATATTTTCAAACTAATCCCTCCCAATGTAGGTATACTCTTTATCTCCTACAATTATATTATATGTGTACTTTGTACACTTGTCAACAAAAATTAAAAACAGTATAAACTGTTTTTATTATTTTCTATAAAAGGCTTGGTGTTCTGCTTCTGCTTTAATTACTTCAGACTCTGCAATAATACATTCTATTATTCTTTCTTTTCTCCAGACTTTATCTTCCGTTAAGGAATATACTTCGTCTTCTAAAACATTTATGCCCATTAGTGGTAATTTTAATTCTTCAATAGTGTTTTTAATTACACCTACTAACATTTCTGTTTCTTTTTCATCAACAAAGAAATCATATCCTAGAATATCAGCTCCACCGGCTCTTTTATCTACTGGATCGTTTTTTATACAATCTACTGCTATTTTTTTACATTTAACTAAAGACATAATAGCTACCTCTATTCATTATAATATGGTGCCGAAAAAAGGAGTTGAACCTTCGACCTACTCATTACGAATGAGTTGCTCTACCAATTGAGCTATTTCGGCGGTTTCCTTTATTTTATCATATTTTTCTTATTTGACAATATTTTAGTTTTATAATAAAATATACCTCGCTTGGAGATGATAGTATGAAAATAATTATTAATTATGATTTAATGGATAAAATTGCTGAGGCAAAGCAAGGTTATTCTTTAAATAGATGTGTTAAAAGAACATTGGGTTTTATGTCACTTTCTTCTGCTATAGGTATTCCTGATAATCTTGTTAGTGGTAATATATCACCTGATTTATGGATTGAGCTTAGTGCTTATTTAGCTTGTCATACTTCTTTTACGGTAGCGCTTGCCTGGACTTTTAAAAATATGAGTCAAGAGGTTGCTCAAAGAACACTTAAGTCATTAGTTTCTGAATTACGTAATAATTGTATTAGATGTGATGAAGAAACAATTCTAGATACAAGAAAATATAAAACTGAATATGATTTTTCATTATCATCTTCTATTCCAGTAATTGAACAAAAGAAATATTTGTATGTTCCTGTTAGGGATGAATATTTTGGAAATAAGGAAATTTCTTTGGTTCAAGAACATACTATTGGAACGAGAGAATATGCTTTGTCTTTAGGAGAACCTAAAGACCAAAAGGTTTATAGTTTAAAAATGAAAACTATGAAAGGAGATTAATTATGAAAATTGCTGTTAATTTTGATTTAATGGACAAAGCAATGGAAGCTAAAAAAGGTTTTTCTTTAAAAAGATATTCTAAGTCTATTGGAATGTGTATGACACTAGTTTCTCCAATGCTTATTGCTGATGCAACAATTGGACAAAAGTCTCCTTTAGAAATGGTTGCTAGAACAGGTGGTATTTTTGGTTATTATTGTTTTTACTTTTGGCTAAGTCAAAAAGCTAGAACTGGATTAACTAAGGATCGTGCTGAAAATGATTTGAGACAGTTATCATACAAATTGAAGGATATATTTGTTGATACAAGTGCAGAATTATTACAAGATAGTGAGTGTTATAAAACTGAATATTCTGTTAAGTTTGATAAGATATTACCAAAGATTGAGCAACGTAAATATTTAACTGTACCAGTTTATAATGATTGGGGAAATAATTCTAGAAGTTTAGTACAGGAACATGTTGTTGGTACTAGAGAATATGCATTATCCCATGGTGAACCAAAAGAACAAAAAGTTTACTCTTTAGGAGTGAAGAAAATGATGCAAAAATAAAACAGGAATAGTTCCTGTTTTTTATTATACTCTTTCTCCGTATTGATTGTTTTCATTAACACTAGCAGTACAGAACCAAACTAGAATAATGATTGGTCCAGCAATTGGGATTAAGCAGAATAAGTAATTCCATCCTGATTTGTTAATATCATGTAATCTTCTTACAATTAATGCTAATGTTGGAACTAAAACAGCTAATGAATAAAGTGATGATACAGCACTTAATAAACCAGCTAAATCTGGAATAATTCCTGAAATAAACCCTAAAACAAAACCGATTAAAAAGTTTGCTAAGCATACCCACCAATAATCTGCTCTTGTAGAACGACCTTTAAAGTTAGCGTAATTTTGCCAAAATCTTTTATATGAATCTAACATCTATTTTTCACTCCTTCCTATTTTAAATATACTATATTGTTTAATTTTTGACAATATTTTGTTAAACAAAAAAATCGTTGATACCAACGATTTATTTCATAAGTGGTGCGGGTAACAGGAGTTGAACCTGCAAGCCTTGCGGCACTAGATCCTAAGTCTAGCGCGTCTGCCAATTCCGCCATACCCGCAAATTATGATTGGTGGACCCTATAGGACTCGAACCTATGACCGCCCGGTTATGAGCCGGATGCTCTAACCAACTGAGCTAAGGGTCCGTTGCTATTTAATAATAGCATATATTTTTTTTAGTTGCAAGTAAAAAGTTAAAAAAAATAGAGTTTTTTAACTCTATTTTCCTAACATATTTAGTAAGTTGATTTTAAACATATCTTTTTCAGGATTTGTCTTTGAAATCATAACACCTTTATATGTTGAAAGTTCTGCTCTATGCCCTTCATCTAAGATACCTTCTGGTGTAATATTTGTAAGTAAGATAATACCTTTTTCAGTATAAACTGTATAATGTAATATTATTTCTCCATGAACTTTTGCAAATAATTCATCTGTAGGTAATTTTAATTCATAAGTAACTGTTTTATCTTTTTCGTTTCTACTTACTTCTTTACCTAAGAATGTACCTTTACGTAATTCAGGATAATAATTGAAAGTTAACTTTTTATAAGCTAACATATTATACTTTCTTACAGATCTTTCTTTTTTTCTAAAATCATTTTCATCTAAATATTCGAATATGTACGTATTTTGCATATATATTCAACCCCCTATAACTAAAAATGTATAGTCTTTTGAAGAACCCCTCTTGTACCTTCAAAGTACACATATTATAGCATATTATTACTATTTTGTCAAATTTTTCCCTTATTTATACACAAAAAAAGGCCATTTTTAGCCTTTTTTTACTATTTTGTGTATACTTTTGCTGATTCTGAAGCACCTTGACCTTCAAGGTGAGCGATATATGCATTAACAATTTCTTCGTTAGACATTGACGTTCCACCATAATATGGTTCTTCATATTCAACTAATCCTTCATTATCAACATATTCAGTGTCTGTTCCTGTTTTTGTTGTAGTTGTTGCTGACGCTGTTCCATCAAAGATTGCACCAGTTTGATTTGGATCTGGTAAATCGTTTTCTGTTTTTGCACCAGTTCCATCTGTTGTAATATCTGTTACAGAATCATTAAGATTTCCATTTCCATCTTCATGTTCTGGATCAAAATCAACATCGTGTCCACCAAAGTCGCTTTCGTTTACTGTACCACCGTTGTTGATTGTACTATTTGCATCATTAACTTTATTTTGCATATCAGCTTGATCATTTGCAACTTCATTTTTAGCTGCTGCTGAATTTTTATCAGCTTCTGCTTGAGCTTGTTGTTGTGCTGCAGCATTTTGTTTTTCTAACTCGGCATCAACATCAGACTCAGCTTTTTTAACTGCATCTTCTCCAGCTTGATTTACTGCTTCATTTCTATTTCCAGTAACTGTTGTAGTTGTTTCAGTTTTTGTTGTAGTTGTTGTATTTTGAACTATTTTTCCTGTATTTACTCCATTTACTATTTCGAAATGACCATTTACCCATTTTTGGAATTCAGCTAATTGACTTAGGTCTCTTCTTTCATCACTAATTGGATAGTTTCCTTCAAACATCAACTCAGTAATTTTTGCTTCTCTGAATTCTGTGTATAATGGTTGGCTTTCATCTGTTGTTGAAGTTAATGTAATTGTTTCTACTCTTTCGAATTCTTCATCTATTAAATTACATAGACCAAGTTCATTAAAATATTCAACTGCTTTATCTGATAATGTATGATCTATTCCAGAAACGTTTTGGAACATAATTTCTGCAGCCATTACAATTGGTGTTACTGCTGCTTTATGCTTAGCAACTAGCGCTCTGTCATCTGCATGTGAGATTCCTTCTTCTCTAACTTTTTCAGTTATTGGGAAATCTTTATATAATTCAGTATAGAATGCTTTAATTGCTGTAACTTGTGCATCTCCGGTTGTTTCTTTCATTTTGTAGAATAAGTCATTATATTTTTCAACAAATGCTTTTTCATCTTCATTGATTAAAAATGCTGATGAATTAACTGGATGTTGTCTATCTGAAATAACGTATGCACCCATTAATTGTAGATTTGCATTTCTATAAGCATTGCTTAATGCTGTTGCATCTGCTTCTGCTCCATTGAACATAATTCTGATTTGTTCTTTTGAGTATGTATTGTAAGCTAAATTTAAAGCCATCATTTCATCCCATGTTAGTGATGCTTTTATTTGTTTTCCGTTTTCAATGTAATTACTTGCAAAATCTCTATTAAATAAATCTAATGTATCACTTTGATGTTGCATTGTTGCTTGTTGATCAGCATTAGTAGATCTTGATAATAAGTTTAAAAAAGCTTGATCTTGTGGTGGGATTGTTGTTTGAGTTTGTGATTGATTACTATTAGCATTTTGATTTCCAGTGCAATGTTTTCCAATGTGGAATGCACCAGTAAGTGCTATTGCAGCAGCTAGAATAAATGCTGTAACTTTTACCCAAAGTCTTGAGAATAAGCCTTTTTTCTTTTTACTTGGTTTTGATGTTGCAGTTGGTGTTGGTGTTATACCTACTGGTGTTGGAGTTGCTGCAGTTGGACTAGGTGTTATAACCACTGGTTTTCTAGTTGTTGCGGTTGGTGTTGGTATAGTCTTTGTAGGACTAGGAGTAACTCCAACTGGTGGAATTATTATACTTGGCGTTGCAGATGGTGTTCTAACACATGATCCTGTTGGATTTGGAGTTGGTACAACTGGTTTAGGGCCTGTTGTTCCTATGTTTGTTTTTGCAGGAAGACCTCCAGTTTGTGTGACAACTGCTGGTGTTAAGTTTGATGTTTTTGCTGGTTTAGCACCTGTTCCTAAGAATTCTTTAAATCTTCTTTCAAATTCCACTCCAGACAAAGCATATATTCTTGTTGTATTAATCATGTTAGCAAATTCAGCTTTAGTTTTAATTTTAGCGTCTCTTGCAACTTCATTTGCTAATTCTTTTCCTTCTTCATATAATACGTTTTTTACTGTTCCATCTTCATAGAAGATACATGCTTGTTGCATTGGTTCTTCTCTTGTCGGATCCCAAAACTTATAAAAAACGATATTTGCAATTTTCTTGTCCATTAATTATTTCCCCCTTAATTAGCTAGTTTTTTATTTCCGGTATATGACCAACCGTCATTTAAAAGACTAGTATCATTATATGAACTCCATTTATATTGTGGTGTACCTTGACTTGTTATTGTTCTTGTTTTTGTACTCTTGTAACATACTGTACCATATAATAAATCACTTGTATGTTCAATTGTTACATATCCATATACTGGAACTGATTTAGTTACATATGAACCACATGATGCAGTTACAGAACTAGATGATCCACTTGGTACTTTAGTTGTACTTGATACTTGACTCATTGAACCAACGTATACGTACTTATCGTAATAGAAGTTTGCTAATGATTGACAATTTTCAATACAATAATTGTAATCAGCTCCTACGAAAATATATTTTGTTGTTTCTGTATCTCTTGGTGGATTTGCATATTTATCTCTACCTACTAATTTCCAGTCACTTGATGATGTTACATTTGATGTATAGCTTGTAGAGACAGCATATGTTTTATTATTTGTTATTATATAATTATAATTTGAACATGTTGTTTGTTCATATGAACTTACTTGTTGATAAGCTGTGTGTTTTTGTTTGAATGTTCCAATTTTTTCTTTTTGATCATATCTTTGTAATTTCATTAAACATGATGGATCTGAGTCACTACAATTAATTGTTTTTGTATCACATGATGTTTTTTGCCATGCTCCCCATGATGACCAATTTGAGAATTGTACTCCTGTTGTTTTTGTATATTCATAAATATATGTTTTTGTTGGTGTTGGGTCTTTTTCATCATCTTTTGGTTCTTCTGGTTTTTTATCATCTGTTGGATTAGATGGTGTTGATGGTTTTGATGGCTTAACCGCACCTTGTTCTGTTGTCTTCTTTTCACATACATAAGAATCACAGTATGCATAGCATCCAATATGAACTAAAATATAATCTTCTTTTTCACTATCTTTGATATTTACTTTTAAAATATACTCATCTGTTGATTTTGTTATTTTTACATAACTTTTCTCTACATCAACTGGTTTGTTATTTTTATCAATTAGTGGTGTAATTATCTTCTTACCAATCATATCAGCTAAAGTCATCGTATCTGATGCACCTTGTTCTGTTGGTAATTTATCAGCTGTGTAATATAAAATAGCTGCTTCTTTCATTTTGTCTAAGTTATTTTGAAATATTTGCGATGAAATAGCAGATATTTCTTTGATTGTTTCTTTGTTTTCTACTGTTGTTGGCTTAATAAATTTTGGTAGTAACCATACTAGTAAAAATACAAAAATTATTATTAAAATTAATTTTAGAAGGAAATCTCTAAATGGAAACCCTCTATTTTCATAATCTTCTGTGTACATGTCCGAACTCCCTTTCCTCACATAGTGTTTTATATACTATCATAAAAGTGCCATTTTGTCAATTTCTTTTCTTGATTTCAACTATCGTTGTACCGCTGTTAAAGTTGTCCAATTTAAAAGAGGACACTAACTTATTTTTCTTTAGTGTCTCATGTGTGGTTTTTCTTAATATACCGGTACCTACTCCGTGAATTATTAATACTTTTTGATTTTTCAATTGATAGTTATCTCTAATAAAATCATTTATTTCAATTCTTGCATAGTCTCTATCATATCCATGCAAATCTATTTGTGGTAAATTATTATATAACATCATCATATTCTAAAACTTCTTGTAGTGTTGGAATTGAGAATCTTGAACCTACTCTTGTTACAGAAATTGCTCCTGCAATTGAAGCATAATGAATGGCATCTTCTAGCGGATATTCGTTTCCAATAAAATACGTAAATGCACCATGGAAAATATCTCCGGCTCCAGTTGAATCTACTGCTTTTACTTTTACACTAGGGATTTTTTTGTATTTCCCATCTATTTCAGTAAAACTTCCATGTGATTCAAGAGTAATTATAACTGTATTTTTGAAGTATGCTTTTAATTTTTCATAAGCTTCTATAATTGTATTAATGTCGTTATAATCAATTTTTACTTTAGAAAATTCTTCAGCAAAGTCTCTTGAACAAACTAAGTATTTAACCATTTTCCCTAACATCTTTGTATCTTTATTTAGTCTTCCTGCATCAATAACACTAATTGCATTTTCATTATCTAGTAAAACTTTTAGTGCTGTTTCAGGATGTTCACCATCAACTAAAATTACATCTGCTGGAATTGTTACATCTTGTTCTAATTTTCTAATTGGTGGTTTTTTAGATGCTAAGATAGTTCTTGATCCATTACCCATGTTGGCAATTATATAACTACTTGTAGTTTGGTGTCCTTTCTTTAGTTCTAAATATTTTGTATTCGCTCCAATTTTTTTAAAATCTTCACGAATTAATTTTCCGTAATGGTCATCTCCAACAATGGATAAAATTGATGTTTTCATACCCCATTTTGCTAATAAGTATGCTCCATTTGAAGCTGGTCCTCCACCACATTCTACATGTCCTGACAAACGATATTTTATATTTTCTGTTGGATATGCATCTACTGGTATTGTTATATCATATGTTGAATGTCCAATACATACTACTTTTTTATTTTTCATTTTCATAAATTCACCCTCTTATTCTTTTTTATTATATCAAAAAAGATTATGAGTTACTAGTCATTATTATTTATTTTTTTATGATATATGAAGGTTTTTGTTATTACTTGCTTTTTTCTTAAAATATTATATAATATATTTCGCTTGAAAAAAGGAAGGTGTTTTTAATGGCATCTGGTTTTATACCGATAGATCATTATAGAACTAAATTGTATCAAAGAAGAAATGATTCAAATAACTTTTTGAAACTATCCGAAGATGAGTTAGCACATGTTGCGCAAAAGGTATATAAAAGACAAGAAATGTTATCTGATACTTTATCATATAAATTGAAACCAATGAGTAAATTAGAAACATATTATGATGCTTTAAGATATCTTACAAGTCCACTTATTCATTTGGAATTACCAACATATGATGAAAAAATTGCATACTTAATAATGACGGTTGATCCATATTTAGTTTTATTTAAAGAATTTTTAAAAATAGATTTACCTAGTTTAGATGCTATTTTTAAAATAGAAGATAAGAAAGAAAGAAATCGTCTATTAGAGTTAAGAAATCAAACTATTGCAACTTATGAAACAACAGTCAGAGAACAAATCGGTTTTTTTGATATTAATCTCTTAAAATACGAAGAAATGTTTTTTAAAAAATATTATGGGGAAAGAGAATTAATTACTGAAGTACAAAATAATAATCAGGATTATTTTATTAATAACGCTAAAATATTAAGAAGTTTTAATAATATCAGTAATGAAAGATATAATGAATTAGTTCAAATTGCTCAAACATGGTTATCTATTGCACCCAATGAATTTAATTCTAATGTAGCAACTTATAGTGTAACAAATCAAAGAAAGTTGTTAGGATTAAGAAATTTAGCTGAGCAAGCTGCATTGTTTATTTTACTAGTAGATAGTAATTTAGATATGTTAAGAATATATGAAGAAGAATCTAGAATGCCGAATGTTGAGAAAAGAATTATTGAAGAATTTGGTTATTATAACCCTGAATTATTAAACTTAGAAAAGAAATTTCATAAAAGATTCTGTCCTGAAAAAGAATTAAGTATTTGGACTAAAGTAAAAAAAGACTAGTTTTAGTCTTTTTTATATTTTAATTTTTTTTGCATTGCAGGTTCTAAAGTTGAATCATAATAGTCTGTAATTACTCTTTCGTCTTCTATAGTTTTATCTTTGGCTGGTTTTCCTATTAAACATTTTGATTCCCATGTTTTTGATGAATAACCGTTTGATAGTAATTCTTCAACTTCTTGTTGATCGTCATTTACATGTAATACTGGAAATAGTAAGGTTATTCCATGAGATGCTGCTAAGTCTTTTAATCTTGATATTATTGGAAGTTGTTCTAACATAAATTTTTGACTAATTCTGGCGCCTTCTGCTATATATTTATAACCTTGTTCTTTGGCTATTTGAATGGCTTTGGTATACATTGCCATTCTACATGATAAGCATCTTATTTCCGAAAGAAGGAATGGGTCTTCTTCTATAGTGGTTGGCCATTTACTAAAATATTCTTCAAATAATTGTTTTGTATTTACACTGCTTAGTTCATAATCAAAACAATATCCATCTTTTTTATTAAAAGTTTCTTGAAAAGTTAAATATGGTTTATCTTGATCTCTCATATGTCCATTATCAAAATGAATGAAATGAACATTATAACCAGACTTGTATAATCTTACTGCTGCAAGGGTTGAGTCTTTCCCACCAGAATATAATAGTAGACAATCCTTATCCGTTCTTTTTTTATGCCTTTTTTCTATAAATCTTTCTAGTTCATTATTTACTGTTGTTAGAGGATATCTCCAATCATATAAAGTATCTTCTTCAAATTTTACTTTTTCTTGATTGTTTTTTAATAATGTATAGTGTTTTATTGTTAACGGAAATATTAATGACGAAATAATTGTTTCAAAGTGAGTGTTATAATCAGGATAATCACTTACTAATTGATCAATATCGTATATATATGTATCTTTATCTACTTCTTTAAGATATTCTGGTATGAAGTATTCTTCAAATAATGTACTCCATTCTATTTCATTTAGTTTTTTATTACTTGAATAGTCTGATGTTAATAATCCTGATGCAAATAAAGTAATAAAAATACTTAGATTTGAAAAAACTTCATTATTTGGATGATACATTGGTATATTTATAAAATCTATTTCATTTCTATATCGTTCACATATATATGAATCTTGATATTTAATCAATAACTTCGTCATATTTTTCACCTGTTTTTTATTATAACATAATAATTACTTTATATATATTACTAAAAAAGACTAGATTTCTCTAGTCTTTATTTTTATTACTTATTGTTGATTGCAGCTTGTAATACACGCTGTTTTAAGGGTCAATTGAAGAAATTAATTTTTACTTATATATTTTTACTTTATCTTTTTTTATTATTTTGTTTTATGTTAGGTTTACCAATTTATTTATTAATAATAAAGTATACATTATACCAAAATAAATATAGTTTTGTGTTATATATAGTGCTTTTTCTCCAATTGTTGTTTCACTTATTATAGTTTGTAAATTAGGATTTATAAAATAATTTAGATGAACTAAAATTATCACTACCATAACTATTATATTTAAAACAAAGTTTGTTTTGGATTCTTTTTCTTCAAATCCAGTAAAACTATAAAATAGTATTAACCAAGATGTAGTCATAAATAATAAATTTGAAAATTTTTCTTTAAGATTATCAAATTTCAAAAATATATTTGTTTGATTAATAACCATATCTAATGCTAAAGATAAAACTATTAAAAAAGAAACAAAATACAAAACATACATAATTATTATATATATCAATTTAAGTTTTTTGTTTTTTATTATATTCATTTTACTATGCATAATAATAGGTATTGCAAAAAATAATGACAATAAAACACTTATACCACTCATTGTAGAATATTCATATCTTGTAGATAAAAATGTAAAAAAAGAAAGTAAAACAGCTATAACAACAAAAAATAACTTTACAATATTTCTATTCATCAACTTCACCAACCTTTATTAATTCATCTAAAACCATAGAATAAATATAATATTTATCATAAAAATATTGAGCTGTTTGATTTCCTATTGATTCATCTTTTTTATAATCATAATAGTAATTATATTTATAACAATTATTAACAAAATATTGAAGTTCTCTTTCATAACTATTTAAACTATTAACATAAGACCAAATATCATTATTCAATGCAATTGTTTTATAACTCATACTATAACCTGTTATTTTCATTATATCGTTAACACCATTTGATTTTCTATATACAATTTTTTTAATATCATTAAAAGTATAATAGTCTTTGTTGTAAAATTTTTGTTCTTCGTCTAAATCTTTTTCTATAATTGTAATTATTTGATTTAATTCATCGTTTGAATAATTAATAGTGTCTTTTTTTATTAATTCAATTTTCTTTTCTATATTAGAAAATAATTGTTCAACTGTACCAGCACCAGCATCATCAATAAACATAACATTAGGATAATAATGATGATTAAAAAAAACACTAATTTTCAAATTATTAAATACTATAGTTAAAATAATCACAGTAATTAAAGTAACAATAACATTACTTATTGTCTTATACATTTTCATTTTTGTACTTTCTTTAGCATAATTCATGGAATATAACAATTCTTCTTTTTCTAAACTTTTATTTTTTTTCATTTTTTCACCTTTTAACAATTCAATAATAGATACATCTAATATTTTTGATAAATCTTCAAGTAAAGATATATCAGGACAACCTTTTCCTCGTTCCCATTTACTTACTGCTCTATCTGTAATGTTTAATTTATCTGCTAATTCAATTTGAGTTAAACCTTTTTTCTTTCTTGAAGTTGCAATAAATTTACCCATCTTATCACAATTCATAATCCACCTCCACTTTAATTATATATGAATATATATAAAAAGACACCAAACTTATCGTTGAGTTTGTATTTTATTTATATATATTATTAACTAAATGAACGCTTTATCCAAATAAAAAAACAAATCTTATTATAGATTTGTTTAACTAGATATTTCATCTAGCATTTTTTGCTTTAACGTATCTATGTCTGTAAAGAATAAATTGGTTCCTCTTTTCTTTAATCCAATCATATTTTTGAATAATCTTTTTATTTCGTTTTGTAAATCCGTTGGAACACTTAATGGAACTCCATCTACTGTGTGTACATGATCGATATATTTTTCTAATGTAGGGAATGCATTTTGAAGAAGTATAGCTGCATCGTTATCTGCTATTTTTCTAATAATTATAGTATTACATACACCGTATCGTTCTACTTTCTTATCAATAATCTTTTGATATTTATCTATTTTAGAACTTATAGGTATAAACCATAATATATCTTTATCTTTAATAGTAAAGTATGTTGGTCTCTTTTTACCTTTTTCGTGATTTTGCATTAGACTATCATCATTGACAACATTGAAATATTCATCTTTAATATGATATAAATAACCTGTCTTTATTTCCATGTTCATCATCTCCAAATGTAATATATCATAAAACAAAAGAAAACTCCACCGATACGATGAAGTTATTCTACATTTTCAACCAGGATCATTTATTAGTCGCACCACCTGGAAGCGAAAAACATTGTCGCCTGGAATCATTTATTACTCGCGCCATCCAGAAGCGAAAAACATTTTCACACTTTTCAGTGCAATATAAATATACTATATTTTAA
>JAGARQ010000024.1 GCA_017622175.1 Bacilli bacterium
ACTTCCTTATCATGTTAAGTATAACATATAACATAACATAGATAAAATAATTATCTTCTTACTTTACAACAAAAAAAGAAAGCATCTTGCTTTCTTTTGTTATTTCTTATCAATTGAAATTCCTAATTCTTTTAATTGTTTTTCATCAACTACATTAGGACAATCACTCATCAAACATGATGCACTTGCAGTCTTAGGGAATGCAATAACATCACGAATATTTTCAGTTCCTGTAAGTAACATAACTAATCTATCAAGTCCTAGAGCAAGTCCTCCGTGTGGAGGAGTTCCATATTGTAAAGCTTCAACGAAGAATCCAAATTTTTCTTTGATGTCTTCTTCAGTTAATTCTAATGCTCTAAACATTTTGTCTTGAACTTCACCACTATGAATACGGATAGAACCACCACCAGCTTCATAACCATTGATAACGATATCGTAAGCTTTTGAATAGCAATTACCTTTATCAGTAAGTAATTTATCAACATCACTATCAAGTGGCGCAGTAAATGGATGGTGACAAGCCATATATCTTCCTTCTTCTTCACTATATTCAAAAGATGGGAATTCAGTTACCCATAGTAACTCATAATGACCTTCTTTAATTAATCCTAAATCTCTTGCTAACTTACATCTTAAAGCTCCAAGTGATACTTTAACTGTTTGTTTCTTACTATCAGCAACGATTAATACTAAGTCTCCATTTTCTAATCCTAAACTATCTTTTAAATTATTTAATTCTTCTTCAGTAATAACTTTCGCAATACTTCCAGTTACTTCATCTGCTATTTTTAAATAAGCAAGACCACTAGCTCTATATGTTTTAACATAATCAGTAAGTTGATCTAACCCTTTTCTAGAATAATTATCTGCTTGTCCTTTAACAACTAAACAATTAATAATACCATTATTATCAATTACATTCTTAAATACTGTAAATTCAGTATTTTTAAATACATCAGTAATATCATTAATTGGCATATCAAATCTTAAATCTGGTTTATCTGAACCATACTTATCCATAGCTTCATTATAAGGCATACGTCTAAGTGGTAATTTAACATCAACACCCTTAACTTCTTTAAATACATGAGCAACTAATCTTTCAGTTAAATCCATAACATCATCTTGATCAACAAAGCTCATCTCTAAGTCTATTTGTGTAAATTCTGGTTGTCTATCAGCTCTTAAATCTTCATCTCTAAAACATTTAGCTATTTGGAAATATCTTTCCATTCCCCCAACCATCAAAAGTTGCTTAAATATTTGAGGCGATTGTGGTAGGGCAAAGAATTTACCATTATTTACACGACTTGGTACTAAATAGTCTCTTGCTCCTTCTGGAGTAGATTTACAAAGAATTGGCGTTTCAACTTCAATAAACTTTTCTTTATCTAAGAAGTTTCTAACCGCCATAGTTACTTTATGACGAGTAACTAAGTTATTTGTAACTCCACTTCTACGAATATCTAAATATCTATATTTTAATCTAGTATCTTCAAGAGCTGTAGTATCATCACTAATTTCAAAAGGAATATCTTTACTAGTGTTTAGAAGTTCAAGTTCAGAAACTTCTACTTCAATATCTCCAGTTGGAATATTAGGATTCTTACTTTCTCTTTCGCTCACTGTACCAGTAACTTTTAATACAGATTCACTTTTTAAAGAAGCAGCTAAATCATAAAATTCTGCACCATCTCTAACAACAATTTGTACGATTCCACTTCTATCTCTTAAATCTATAAATACTACTCCACCAAGGTCACGTTTCTTTTGAACCCAACCATGAAGAGTAACTACTTCTCCAACATTTTTAATTGTTAAAGTTCCATTATCTAATGTTTTCATTAACTTCTTCTCCTCTACTATTCATGATGACAATGACATTCATGTTCTCCATCGTGACAATGTCCACAACATTCATGGTCATCTTCTCCGCAATGGCAGTCATCTCCACAGTGACAATCATCTCCACAATGACAATCATCTCCACATGTACATTCTTCTCCATCTAGGCATCCGCAATCTCCATCGCAAGTGCATTCATAACCTTCTTGGCATCCACATGTACATGATTCATCACAATTACAGTGGCTATGTCCACAATCGCAATCATCATCACAATCACAATATTCATCTTCACATCCACAATCGCATCCATCTGCTCCTGTGTTTAATTTTTCATCTAAATAATAAATTAATACATCTAAACTAATAACTTCTTCTTCCTTAGTTTTATTATTTTTAATATGAACTTCATTATTATTTAAATCATCACTATTTAAAATAGCAATATACTTAGCATTTAATCTATCTACTTGTTTAAATTGTCCCTTTAATCCTCTACCAGTATATTCAGTTTCAACTATAAATCCAGCCATTCTTAATTCTTGAGTTAAGTATGCAGCGTATTTCTTTTCTTCTTCATTAACATACATAATGAATAAATCTACATCATCTACAATTGGCATTTTAACATTTTCAAGTTCTAATGCTTTAACAACTCTTCCCATTCCAGATGCAAAACCAATACATGCAGTTTCAGGTCCATCTAATTGACTACAAAGTCCATTATAACGACCTCCACCACCTAATACATTATTTGAACCAAATCCTTCAACCTTTGCTTCAATTTCAAATACTGTATGGTTATAATAGTCAAGTCCTCTAACAATATTAGGATTAACTTCATATTTAATTTGCATTATATCTAAGTAATCTTTAACTTCTTCAAATCTCTTAGCACTTGCTTCATTTAAATATTCTATTGTCTTTGGAGCATTTGCTAAAATCTCATTACCAGCATCAACTTTACAATCTAAAATTCTTAAAGGATTCTTTTCAAGTCTTACTTGGCAATCTTCACATAAATCTTTAATATGTGGAGTAAAATACTCAACTAAAGCATCTCTATATGCCTTTCTTGATTCATTATCTCCTAATGAATTAATATTAACTTTAATTTCTTTTAGCCCTAACATTTTGTAAATATTAACTGCTAAAGAAATAACTTCTGCATCAGTAAGTGGATCATCACTACCTAATACTTCCATTCCAAATTGAGTTAACTCTCTATCTCTTCCAGATTGAGGTCTTTCATATCTATACATTGTTCCATTATAGTAAACCTTTACTGGTTGATTAGGATCCCCATACATTTTATTTTCAATGTAACTTCTAACAACTCCAGCTGTACCCTCTGGACGAAGTGTTATATTTCTTCCACCTCTATCTACAAAATCATAAGTTTCTTTTGAAACAATATCAGTACCTTCACCAATACCTCTATGGAATAATTCAGTAGCCTCAAATATCGGTGTTCTCATAAAAGTATAATTATACTTTTCCATTGCAGCATCGATAACACTTTCTACATATTTCCATACTTTTGCTTCTCTACCATAGATGTCATTACAACCTTTTTGTTTTTGTATCATCTTTTATTCCTCCTATCTTTTTTCTTTTCTATATACTTTAACACTTTCACAAACACTTGCATAACTCATACTTCTCAAGTTACAACAACCATGTTCTGCGACAGTAGTATTACCATCTATCAATTGACAACGTGTTTCATTATCAAATAAATCATAATAATAACCATCTTCAGGACAATGTCGGAAGACCGTCTCCTCTCCTCTTCCAGGAACAAATACTAAACTATCTCCCCAGTCACATCTTATTATCTCCCCGGTTTCAAAATCTTCATCACTTAAATTATCAATTCTTACTCCCGCATATAAATTATCAACGTTGTTATCTCTAACAACTCTCATTAACTTAAATCTATTAGTTAATGAATTGCCGCTATGCCCTAAAAGTATACCTTTATATAAGCAGAGCTTATCTTTCGTGTCCATTTTTCCTCCTGATAAAATAAAAAAGTGCCACCTACCCTAAGGACGAAATAACTTCGTGGTGCCACCTTATTTTATACTCTTAATACTTATAACGTAGTTACCCGCTTCTTATTTTTAGGATGTCTTCATTTTATCTAAATAAATACTTACACCTACCGTATTCTCTCTGCAACTCTTAATAAAACTACTCTTTCCCAAGAAGATATCTCTATTATATATTAAATTATCAAAATAAACAATTATTTTTTTAACCTAGAAACATCTCTTCTATAAACCTTTTGATAATCTTCTATTTCAAAACCAAGACTATCTAGAAGATCAGGATTAAACTCTCCTGTTCTAAGTCCCATAAACTTTCTCATCATCTTACTATCAAAACCTTCCTTTTGAACATTATCCTTTAAAACAGTAGAAAAATAATCTCCAAATGCATATAAAGGTGTTGTCCATGTACTTAAAAATCTTCCATCTAAATGATATTCAATTTCATCTAATCTTTCAAAAGAAGGACTGATTTCTTTTATAACATCTTCCATTTTAAGTCCATTACAAGCAAGTCTCCTAATAGATTGATTATCAAATAAAGAAAGTATATAACCATCTAATACATAATTCCTATTTTCAAATAAAAATTCACTATAATTTTCTTTTAATTCATCTATTCTATATTTTTTTCTAAACAAGAAATCATAAAATAGTTTTTCAAATAACGTTGAAATAACTTCTCCATAAATTGATGAATAAGAATATTTCATATACGTATCTAATTCTTTTTTATTTAATTTAGTTAAATCAACAACATGTCCAAGTTCATGTCCCATATTTAATAAATATGGAACATTATATTCAAAACCACTCATCACAATAGATGATCTTTTTTTCATTGGATCATGCATAACATTTCCAGGATTTCTATGTTCATCAGTTAAATCTCTATTAAAGATTTTTCTACCAGTAACTAATTTATCAAAATATTCTTCTAAATTATATTCTCTTAAAAATTCAAAAAAGTACTCACAAAACTCTTCTTTTGGCATTTCAGTATATTCAGTAGCATATACATCATCACATACATCAGCCAAAGCACTATCATTTATTGTAAGCATCAAACCAAAATGGTCATTATATGCATACTTAAATTTAATAAATTCATCTTCCAACCTTCCAAATAAAGAATCAATATATTTCATATATCTTCTTTGTTGGCTATTAGAAAGATTAGCTCTTCTTTCATCAAATGAAGATTTTCTTCCAGTAAGTGCTGCATCAAGTTCATGTAACTGAGTCAAATAATCAATTAACGCATAACGTTCCATATTATCTTTACATTTTCTTAATCTTTGATAAGCACCATCTATAAGTAATTTTAAATCATCTTTGTTACCAGTAATAATATCCATAAAACCCCCCTAAATATTATTTTTCTAACCAAATTGTCGTTGGTCCGATATTAGTTATACTAACTTCCATATCAGCACCAAAAATACCTGTTTCTACTTTAACTCCATATGTACGAAGTTCTTCATTAAATGCATCATATAAAGGAATAGCCAAATCATTTTTCATCGCATTTATATAACTTGGTCTATTACCTTTATGAGCATCACCATATAAAGTAAATTGTGAAATAGATAAAATATCTCCACCAAAATCTAATAAACTTTTATTCATTACATCATTTTCATCAGGAAATATTCTAAGATTAACACATTTCTTAGCTAAATGTTTAACTTCTTCAATTGTATCACCATCAGTAAAACCAACTAATAGTACTAATCCACTATCAATTTTACCAACAATCTTTTCATCAACCTTAACCGATGCATTTCCACTTCTTTGTACTAAAACTCTCATCGCATAACCCTCTCAACTTTTTCTACAAATTGATTTTTTTCTAGTGCTAAAACTAACTTATTAAGTTGTTCTACACCAGTAACATAACATAATACTTCATATGTAACTTTATCTACTTTACTTACAGTATTCATACTATCAACACTAACATTAACCATTGATATAGCTTGCATTAAATCAAGCATATGATTATCCTTAGTATTTGTATGAATAAGTATTGATGTTAAATATCTCTTATTAGTATTATCATTCCATAATACCTCAACAGTTCTTTCATCCATACTAAGTAAGTTATGACAATTTAATCTATGAACACTAATACCATTACCCTTAGTAATATATCCAACAATTGGATCTCCATATATTGGATTACAACAATTAGCTAAATTAACTTTAACTTTATCAATACCACTAACAATAATATCAGCATCAGTACTCTTAGAAGAAACTTTAACAACCTTTGGTTTAGGTTCTTCTTCTCCCTTATGAATAACATTAATTACTGCATTAACAGGAGCCTTACCATTACCAATTTGTAAATATAAATCTTCTAATTCATCTACTTTAAATGCTTCAAAAATCTTTTCTAGATTTTCATCACTTAAAAACTCTGAAATACTAAGTTTTTTCTTACGTAATTCTTTTTCTAAAGTATATGTACCACGTTCAATATATATATCACGATCATTCTTTGTAAAGAAAGACTTAATTCTATTTTTTGTCTTTGTGGCTTTAACAATGTTAAGCCACTCTTTAGATGGAGTTGAACTCTTATTAGTATTAATCTTAACAATATCATTATCTTGAAGTTCATAATTCAAAGGAACAATATTATTATTAACAATAGCTCCTACCATAGTTTCTCCAACTTTAGTATGAATTGCATATGCAAAATCAATTGGAGTTGCTCCTCTTGGTAATTCAATAACATCTCCCTTAGGAGTAAAACAATAAATATTATTATTTAAAACTTCATCTTTTACACTATTAACAAAATCTTCACTACTCATTTTATCTTTACTTAAATCAATAATTGATTTAAAGAATTGTAGTTTTTGTTCTGTAGTTGAATGTAAATTAGCAGTATTTGTTGAACCACCATTTTCTTTATAAGCCCAATGCGATGCAATACCATTTTCTGCAACTTCATCCATATCATGAGTTCTAATTTGAATTTCAAATAAATATCCATCTACACCAAATACTGTTGTATGTAGAGATTGATACATATTTGGTTTAGGCATCGCAACATAATCTTTAAATCTTTTTGGTAAAGGTCTAAATTTAGAATGAATAATTCCAAGCGCTAAATAACATTCTTGTTCTGTTTGAACTAAAATTCTAAGTGCTAACAAATCATAAATATCACTAAATTTTTTACCTTTATCAAGTTTATTATAAATACTATAAATACTTTTAGCTCTACCCTTAATTTCATGAGGTATATGATGTTCTGTTAATAAATCAGAAACCTCTCTTTGCATATCAATTACAGTTTTATCTCTCTCAACCTTTGTCTTATTAAGTTTTTCAACTATATCATAAAAAACATCTGGTTTTAAATAACGTAATGACAAATCTTCTAACTCACTTTTAATTTTATGAATACCTAAATGGTGAGCAATAGGCGCTAAAATATCTAGCGCCTCATGTGCTTTTACTCTTTGTCTATCTTCAGGTATTGCCCAAAGTGTTCTCATATTATGAAGACGGTCAGCTAACTTAATAATAATTACTCGAACATCTTCACTCATTCCAACAATAATTTTTTTATAATAATCAATCAAATACTCATTTTCAGTAGAGAAATTAATTTTACTAAGTTTAGTAACCCCTTGTACTAATTTAGTAATTTCTTTACCAAATTTCTCTTCCATCTCATTAACAGTACAATCACAATCTTCTAAAACATCATGCATTAAACCAGCTGAAATAGTTTCATAATCTGCATAAATAGTTGTAAGTATTTGTGCAACATTTAAAGGATGTATTATATAAGGTTCCCCTGATTTACGAAATTGTCCATCATGCTTTTCTTTAGCAAAAAGGTAAGCCTCTTGGATTACCTTTATTTGTTCTTCATTTTCAATATACAATCTTACTTTCTCTTCAACCATTTCGAAAGTAATATCATCTTTATGCTTAGACGTAGGAACCATCTCCTCTCTAATTAACAATTAATTCCCTTTATCTTCTTTTCTTCAAATTCATCTGTATAAATTTTCTTTTTCTTTTTTGGTTTACCAATATTTTTCTTTTCTAATGCCATAAATGTAGCCATTGAAATAAATATTGATGAATATGTACCAGCTACTAAACCAATTAACATTGCCATATTAAATGTAAAGATTTCTCTTGACCCTAAGAATGTTAAAGCAATTACTGGAATTAATGTAGTAACTGAAGTAAATAAAGTTCTTGAGAATGTTTCTTGTGTACTTCTATTTACTATTTCATATAATTTTTCTTTATCTAGTTTCTTATCGTCTGTTGCTTTAATATTTTCACGAACTCTATCGAAAGAAACAATTGTATCGTTTATTGAATATCCAATGATTGCAAGAACTGCTGCAATAAACATTGAATCAACTTCTAATCTAAATAATGCAAATAATGCAAACATAATTGCAACGTCATGTACTAAAGCAAGTACTCCACCTACTGCATAGCTAAATTTAAATCTTAATGACACATAAATAATAATTCCAACTAAAGCAAGTAATACTGCAAATATAGCATTCTTAACTAATTCTTGTTTAACGATATTAGTAACTACACCAATATTAACTTTAGCATCATATTTTTCTTCAAAATATGTATTTACTTCTTTAACTTCATCACCACTAAATGATTTATCTACTCTAATAACTACTTCATCATCTAATAATGTAATTTCACTTGCTTTATATCCAAGTTCTTTTAAATCAGCCTTTAATGCTTTCTCAGTTAATTTTTCTTCAGTAGAAATTGTTATATCACTACCAGCTTTATAATCGATACCAAGATTTAATCCCTTAACACCAATCATAACTCCACCAACAACAATAATAACTACTGATAACAAGATAAATAAAACCCTATGTTTTAAGAAATCAACTTTACTAAATGGTTTAACTTTAACTTCTTCATTTTTATTAACATCTGGAATATTTTTCTTCTTAACATTAATAAATAAATTAACTTTATCATTAAAGAATTCTGTCTTAACAAAAGCATTTACTAAAAGTCTTGTTAACCATACCATTGTAAACATTGTAACTATTACTGTAATAATGTTCATTGTTGCAAATCCTTTAATACTAGATTCTCCAAAAATAAACATAATAATTGCAACGATTAATGTAGTAATATTACCATCAATAATTGCTGAGAAACTTGACTTAGTTCCTTCTCTAACTGCAAGTGGTAAACTCTTACCCTTATGTAATTCATCTCTAATACGAGAGAATGTAATAACATTAGAATCTACTGCCATACCAATTCCAAGTACTAACGCTGCAATACCAGGAAGTGTTAATACTCCTCCTAATACCCAGAATGTTAAGAATACAAAGAATGTATATAAAATCATTGAACATGATGCAATAAATCCTGCAAAATGATATACAGCAATTAAAATAATAATGATTAATGAAATACCAATAATACCTGCAATTAATGTTTTTTCTAATGTTTGATCACCAAATGTTGCTCCTACTGTTTGACTAGATACTTCACTTAATTTACTTGGAAGTGAACCACTATTAATTAAATCTACTAAGTTTTCTACTTCTTCTACAGTAAAGTTACCTTGAATAATAACATCACTAGCAAATCCTTGTGAAACAGTTGCAGCACTTAAACAATTAGATTCTTCTGTACCACATAATGCTCCATCTTTTTCAAAACTGTCAGTCATTTGATTAAAATCTAACCAAATAACAATCATATTTTTTCCTGATTCTCTACTACTAATCTCATTTGTAACTTCATAGAATTTATCTTTATCTTTAACAGTTAATGCAACAGCAGGTCTTCCTTGTTCATCTTGACCAACTTTTGCTTGCCCTGCAGATAAAACATCGCTAGACATTAATAACTTATCATCAACATCTCTAAAACTAAGTGATGCTACAGTCGATAATTGACTACGTGCTTCTTCAGGATCAGTAACACCTGCAAGTTTTACTCTAATTCTATCAGTACCTTCTAAAATTATTTCAGGTTCACTTACTCCTAAACTATCAATTCTTTTACTTAAAGTCTTATAAGTAGCAGTCATCTTATCAGTAGTCATCTTAGAACCATCAATTGACTCTACCTTATATAAAACCTCAAACCCACCTTGTAAATCTAATCCAAATTTTAGATTCTTAAATAGTGGAACACATAAAAAACATATTCCAACTACAACAAGGCATAAAAACATAGTTGTAAAAACTACTTTTTTCTTATTTCCTTTTTTCTTCATGTTTTTCACCTCATATTTTTTATTAATTATTACTATCAAAATATTGTGTTCTATTAGTACTGTTCATTTTTTCTTTTAAATAATCATCAATTTTCTTAATCTTTAAATGCAAGATATCATTAACGATATCCGAAAGCATCAAATCTTTAGACTTACTCCAAACATTCTCAATTAAATAATTCCAAATATCAACTTCTTGAACATAAGAATATCCAAGCCTATTAAATTCATTTAATTTAGCTTTTAAAGCAGGTCTAACTCTTTGAAACAATTCTTCCTTACTAGAAAATTCATAATCCATAAAAGATCACACACCTTTTGAATAAGTTTATTATATCAAAAGAAAATACAAAATAAAACACATAAATCGTTAAAAATAAAGAAAAAGAACGATTTTTAATCGTCCTTTTTAGCTCTAGGAAAACTATTATAATAAACTTCTCTAAGTCTATCAGTAGTAACATGAGTATAAATCTGTGTAGCTTTAATACTCTCATGTCCTAATAATTTCTGAACAGTAGTAAGTTCACACCCTTCATTAAGTAAATGAGTTGCAAAACTATGTCTAATCATATGTGGTGAAATATTCTTATTTATACTAGTTTGTTTAATAATCTGATCAAGTATATATCTAACTCCTCTTTCAGTTAAACATCCACCATTCTTATTTAAAAATAAATATTCACTATTCTTAGTATTAAGTAATATATATCCATCATTCAAATACCTTTTCAAGATTTCCTCACAGTAATCACCATAAGTTACAATTCTTTCCTTATTACCTTTACCAAGAATTAAAATACTCTTACTACTTAAATCAATATCTTTAATTTTAATATTAGTTAACTCTCCAACACGTACCCCCGTCGCATATAAAAGTTCTAATAATAATAAATCTCTTTGCCCTAGCGATGTAGAAACATCTGGTACATTAAATAATTCTTCTAATTCATTATATTCAAAATATCTAGGTAATTTCTTTTCTTTTTTAGGACCATTCACTAATGAAAATACATTACTCTTAACAACACCTTCATTAGCTAAATATTTATAAAATCCTCTTAACGCACTTAGTTTTCGATCAATTGATGAATTATTATCATCTTTCTCTTCTTTTAAATACATTAAGTAAAATCTTAAATCACTATATTCAATATCTTTAAAATTAAGTCCTTCTCTATTAATATATTCGAAAAATTCTTCTATATCATTTCCATAACTTAAAACAGTATAGTCTGAATAATTCTTTTGATATTTTAAATAATCTAAATAATTAACTAAATACTTATTATTTTTTTCCATATGTTTTAGCCTTATCATCAGTATCAGTTACTACTTTAGCACCTTCTGAAACTGCTTTATCTCTTTTTAAAGCACCTTCCATAACCATACACCATTCATAAGCCATATTTAAACATTTAGAACTTTTAAATCTATTATCAATTCTTTTAATATCATATTCAACATCTTTTTGCATTTCAGCAATTTCTGAAGGAGGAGTAAATCCATCCTTATTTGCATCACATAATAATCTATAATCTCTCATATACCATGCAAAATATTTTGGTAAATTACCAGTTAAATATGTATTAACTTTTTTTGCTTCATCTTCAGCAAGTGGATAATGTAAGAATAAATCTAAATTAACTTTAAACTCATCACTACCACGTTCTTTATAAATAGCACCTACTGGTAAACTTCTTAAAACTCTATAAATTTCTTTTCTTTTTTGATCTTTTTCTAGGCTTCTATCTACTTTGATTTTTGCAGGATAAAGTTTTTCTTCTGCAGCTATTGCTGCTGTTGCTTCTACTACTTTTTTCTTACCTTCTTCATCAAGAAGTGAAAAAAGTGATAATTGTCCTTCAACATAATCTTTATCTAATTGAACTGCAAGTTCAGGTACTAAGGCCATTCTTTTACCGATATTAACTTCAATAAATTCACCATTTAAAATATATCTATCTTCACGCGAAGTGCATCCTAAACTTTCTAATCTATTGATTGATTCAACAATATTTCTAACAGTTGCGTAATCTCTAGCTCCAAAGTTAGCACTATCTTTTAAATCAGTTGGAATTTCCACTTGACCTTTAATAACTCTTAATTGTTCCGCAAAATTCTTAGGAACATTCATTTCTCCATCAAGCAACATATCTAAATAATCATCCGCTGAATATGCAAGAGAAATTACTTCATCATAAATATATCCTAAGTCATAACTATCCGCTCTAAAATCTCCTGCTAAAGAAGTTTGAGCTACTCTTCGAATTGCAGCATTTCTATTAGCATTTTGATTATATAAAACTTCATCAAATCTTATATAACTCTTTCCGTCTTTTTTTCTTTTACTAGCAATAAAAATATCAACATTACTATCAGGAATATAACCATGCATTGCCATTCTTTCAGCCATTTCACTTTCGCTACTAAATCTTGTAGTAACTAAATCAATAGCTTCTAAATTATTGCCACGTGTAAAAACATCTTCACGACCTTTTTCTCTACCCAAATACCATGTTTCTTGAAGTTTCAATACTTTAAACGTATTGTCTTTTCTATTTCTAGCTATTAAGTAATATGTATCCATAAATCACACCACCCTTATATTCATTATATCGATTAAAAAGTATCATTGCAATTAATTACATTTTCTTTACAGTTACTTTTTTTGAAATACTTTTGGTGAAACAAGTCTACCTTTTTCATCCTTATTTTTAACTGATTCAAATCTACTTAAACCGTCAATAAACATACGACCAACAAAATACCCTTCATGATGACCTGTTGCATCATCAATTATTCTTTTTATTCCTTCAAATACTAATTTATCATTTTCACTAAACATACCAATTGTATGATAAAATCTTTCTTTCGGAGTATATCTTTCTTGAAACATCTCATAAAATTCTTCAACCACATCAACATCGCACAATGTTCTAACAATGTTTTCTCTTAAACTACGAGTAGTAGGTCCAATCTTACGATCATTTACTAAAACACTCATATATTGAGAACCTTGTTTAAATGGATCAAAACCAAATTCAGCAAAATAATCAATCGCCTTAACAGGAACATCCATTCCATGAAACGCAATTTTTACTTCACCATCTTTTGGCAAATGTCCTAGTTTACTTTCATATCTAGGTGAATTAATAATATCTTCTTCACTACCAAAAGCAGCATAAGTTAATTGATCTAATGCTTCAATATCCATTTTCTCTAATTCTATTTCTACTCCATTTACTATATACACTAGTCTTGCATTCATCGCAAATCCCCTCCAATGTTGCACATATTATACCACATTTTCCTTGAAAAATCAAGAAAAAGAGTGTTCCTACCCTTCGTAAGAACACTCACTACATTTAATATTACCATTTTTCTCTACTAAAACTTTGCCACATTCTGGACAAAACTCACCAGTAGGTTTATCCCATAAAGCAAATTTACATTTAGGATAATTATTACATCCGTAGAAAACTTTACCTTTACGTGTTGGTTTTTCTACAATCTTGCCACCACATTCTGGACAATCCATAATCTCTTTTACTTCAACAACTTCCTTCTTAATATATTTACATTCAGGATAGTTAGAACAAGCAACAAATTCTCCATATTTACCTTTTCTAACAACAAGGTCGCTTCCACACTCAGGACACATTTCTCCTGTTGCTTCAGGTGCCTTCTTCTCCATATCAGAAAAAGCTTCTTTTACACGTGGTTCAAATAACTTATAAAATTCATCAAGTACTACATTCCAAACTGCTTTACCTTCTGCAACATCATCTAAGTCTTCTTCCATATCACGAGTATACTCAACATTAATTAAATCACTAAAGAATTCTTGTAACTTATCAGTAGTATCAAAACCAATACTTGTTGGCTTAAATTTCTTTTCTTCCATAGTTACATATTCACGTTCTTTAATTGTATCAATTGTTTTAGCATAAGTAGATGGTCTACCAATGCCTAACTCTTCCATTTCTTTAATTAACTTAGCTTCAGTATATCTTGCTGGTGGATTAGTAAAATGTTGTTCACTTTCAACATTCGTAGTAACTAATCTACCATCTTGGTCAAATTCAGGTAAAATCTTATCTTCACTAGATTCATAATCTTTATAAACTTTTAAGTATCCATCAAAAATAAGAATTTGACCAGTTGTCTTAAACTTATAATCATTATTATCAAAAACAACGGTTGTTTGGTTTACCTTAGCATCAGCCATTAATGATGCTAAAGCACGTTTATAAATCATACTATATAATTTAAATTCATCATTAGATAAATATTGTTTAATCTTATTAGGTTCACGATTAATACTTGTTGGTCTTATGGCTTCATGAGCATCTTGTACATTATCATTTTTCTTCGCAGCTTTAACATATCCAACGTAATTATCTCCATAGTTTTCACGAATGAAAGCCATTGTTGGTCTAATAAAATCATCTGATAAACGAATTGAATCAGTTCTCATGTAAGTAATTAATCCGACAGTTTCATCTCCTAAATCAATACCTTCATATAACTTTTGAGCAATACTCATTGTCTTTTTAGCTGCAAAACCTAACTTAGTAGATGCTTCTTGTTGTAGAGTTGAAGTAGTAAAAGGAAGTTTACTTTTCTTATTCTTTTCTTTTTTCTCTACACTTTCAACTGTATAAGTATCACTAATTTCATTTAATACTTTATCAGCATCTTCCTTACATTTTAATTCAATATCATCGCTTTTATATTTAAATAATTCTGCTTCATATTCTGGAAAAATTGCTGTAATTGTCCAATACTCTTCTGGAACAAATGCCATAATTTCTCTTTCACGATCAACAATTAATTTTAAAGCAACACTTTGTACACGACCTGCACTCTTTGCCCCAATCTTACTTTGTAATAATTTAGATAATCTAAAACCAATAATACGATCAAGTATTCTTCTAGTTTCTTGACTATGTACTAAATTATCATCAATAACAGTCGGATTATTAATCGCTTCAATTACTTTATCCCTAGTAATTTCATGAAACAAAACACGTTTATATTGATTATCTTTAATACCTAAAGCATCCTTTAAATGCCAAGCAATTGCTTCTCCTTCACGGTCAGGGTCGCTTGCAAGATAAACTAAATCGGCTTCTTTAACATCTTTCTTTAAATCACGAATAACATTATTCTTACCCTTAATCGCTACATAATTAGGTTTAAATCCATTTTCTATATCAACACCTAAACCATATTGTCCAGTAGTAGATAAATCTCTAATATGTCCTTTTGAAGAAACAACCTTAAATTCTTTTCCTAAATATTTTTCAATTGTTTTACTTTTACTAGGACTTTCCACTATAACTAAATTTTTGGCCATATAACCACTCCCTTATTCACTTATACAAGTTAATTTATTATTTGTCAATTCCAGTCTACATAATTATTATACGAATTATAAAATAATTATTATCTATTTTTTATGATTTTCTAAATAATTTTTCACTGGTCCATAACTTCTTCGGTGTTCATCAATTATACCATATTCTTCTATTGCTTCAAGATGTTTCTTTGTAGGATACCCTTTATTCTTTTTGAAATCATACATTGGAAACTTCTCATGTAACTCATCTAACATTCTATCTCTTGTAACTTTAGCAATAACTGAAGCTGCACTAATTGTAATACTTTTTAAATCTCCTTTAATAATAGAAGTCGTAGGAACATCCAACTCTAAAGGCATAGCATCAATTAAAACATGTTCAATCTTACAAGTTTTCTTACATTCTTCAATTGCCTCTTTCATCGCAAGTTTTGTAGCTTCATAAATATTAACTTCATCTATTTTCTTCTCATCAATTATTCCAATCCCATAACCTAAAGCTTGTTTTTTTACTTCTTCAAAATAAAAATCTCGTTTCTTTTCACTTAACTTTTTAGAATCAGTTAACCCATCTAAATTAAATTCTTTTGGAAGTACAACACACGCTGCAACAACTGGTCCAACTAATGGTCCACGTCCAACTTCATCTACTCCCGCAATATATTCTATATTATTATCTCTTAATTCTCTTTCATACTTATAGTTGTCAATTTCTTCCATAATATACACACTCCAATATTTATCTTAACACAAAATTTTTTTTGAGACAAAAAAATAAAGTTTACCAAAAATAATTCACGTAAACTTTACTTTAATATTAACTCTAATTTTTTATGAGTTGCTTCATCAAATCTTTTATATGGCTCAAAATCAAAATTACTCAAATCAAATTGTCTATTTTTAGCCATACTTTCAATTTGCTCTATCAAGTCAACATCTAAATAACTACTTAACATATCACCAAATTGAGGATACTTATCAATCATTCTTCTATAGTCATCAATTGTTCTATAAGAATTAAAATCATTTTCATAAACTGTAGAATCTTTTAATAACTCAAACATTGAATTTTCATAATCAAACATTGGAGCCAAATGAATATCTCCATTAGGATAAACTTCATAATAAATATTACTTCTACGATCTGTTTGTCCCATATAGACATCTAATGCTTCCATCTCAAAGTGTTCATCTGCTAACTGAGTTGCATTTTCTAATGAAGGACATTCTGCAAGTAAATACTCAAAATAATTTCCACCCACTCGATATATCATCGATGAAGAAAAAACATATTTAATTCCATCTTTAATAAAACTAGGTGAACCTACTCTAATATTCCCTCTGTCAAAACCATATTTAGCACTTGCTAAACACTTCTTATATTCCCCAAAACAAATAGGAATATAATGCGCACTTCTAACTCCTCTAATACCAGCTAACTGTTCCCCTATAAATTCTGTTATATCAAACTCTTTATGATAAATTGCAGGCATTCCCCTTACCAAAGCAATCCCTTGATTCTTCATAGTCGCCTTAACAACCGGAGTATTAATTGTTAATATTTCAAATTCTTTCATTATTTTAGTCTATCTAATGTTATTTTACCAAAATAACCATTCTTTAAATCTTTAACTATAATTCCAGAAACTTTTTCATAGTCAGCTACTCCACCACGACTTAAAGCTCCACGTCTTGAAGCAATTAAATCATAAGTTTCTATAAAGTCTTCATCAAGTTCAGTAATACCATATCTTTCTTCTAATTTTTCAGGATATAGTTCATACATTTTCTTTAATATAAATATCGCAATATCATCAATATTTAATATTTCTTCTTTAATAGATGATAAACTAGCAAGTACATGTGCAGCTTCTTGATCTTCTAACTTAGGCCAAAGTATTCCAGGCGAATCTAATAACTCTAAGTCTTTATTAATTCTAATCCAACTAAGACTCTTAGTAAATCCCGGAGTATTACCTACACCTGCTGCTTTTCTACCAACCAATCTATTAATCAAAGTAGATTTACCAGCATTAGGAATACCAACTATTAATACACGTCCCGCTCTAGGCATCATACCTTTTTCAGCACGTTTTTTATTTACATCAACCATAAGTTCATTAGTTGCATCAATTATCTTCTTAATACCATTATTATTGTTACTCATTAAATCAACAGTAACAACTTTGTAGCCTTGTTCTTCATAATACTTAACAAACTTATTTGTTTCTTCTTCATCACATAAATCATATTTAGTCATTACAAGAATTCTTGGTTTATCTTTAATTAAATCTTCAATATCTACTATCTTAGAAGAATACGGCATACGAGAATCAATAACCTCATAAACAACATCAATTAAATTTAACTTCTCAGCAATTTCTCTTTTAGTTTTAGCCATATGTCCAGGATACCAATTAATTGTCTTTTTACCTTCATATCCATTTATGTTATCTGTCTTTGACATAATATCACTTCCAATTCCTTTACATTATAACATAAAAGAGTAGATTTTGCATCTACTCTATAAATTG
>JAGARQ010000025.1 GCA_017622175.1 Bacilli bacterium
AATATTAAATGTTTCATTTATTTTCATTTCAATATCTTCAATTGATTCAGTAAAATCAAAATAATTAACTATTGACTTTAACATTGGAATTCTTTTAATTCCATTAATCTCTGGATTTATCCAATCATTACTCTTACTAAACGTTCCAATATAATTATTTTTCATTAAATCTTTAAATGTAATAAGAGTATTATTATTAATATTAATATTATTATTTCCACCTAAAGTAATTGAAGTACCATAAAGTCTTGTTAAATAATAAGAATTTGTAATATTTAATGTCTCATTATTATATAAAGACCCTAATATATCTCCAACAACTCCAGTTTGTCCATTCTTAACAGTACCAGCACTAATAATATCTGAAAAATTAATTACTTTAGCAGAAACTATTTCTGAAACAATACCTCCAGTATCACCAGCACCACCATATACATTACCTAAATTTACTGAATTAGTTATTGAAACAGTATATTCTGGTAATAAAGCCGTATCTCTTTCAATAACACCAATTAATCCACCTGTAAAGTTAGCATTACTTGCTCCAACACTAGCATTATTAAATAAATTATAAAAATGATAATCTGACTTTTCTTGTACTTTTATTTTACCAACAATACCACCAATAACATGACTACTAGATGTAATACTTCCATTAATAACTGAAATATCATGAAGATCAAAATTTCTAGATTCATATACTCCACCTATTAAACTACCTACATCACTAGTACCAACAACAACTGGATTTTTTAAAATAATATTTCTAAAATAATTATCAAATCCAAATACAGTACCAAATAGTCCAACATTATTTTCAGTATTAGAACGGTTAATATAAAGACCACTTATAGCATGACCTTTACCATCAAAATTACCAGCAAACTTATAAATTGGATCCCATCCTTGACCACTATTATAAAATTTACCTGATTTATCAACAGTTGCATCTAATAAATCTAAATCATTAGCAAGTTCATAATAACCATAAATAACATCAGTAACTTCATAATTAGTAGTTGTATGATTTCTAATATCATTTAAATGTTCAGCAGTACTAATCTTATGAGGATTTAATTCAGTACCAATACCAGGAATAATATTGTTATGAGCAGTTAATTTCCATATAACAGAATCAAATAAAACTCCGTTATAATATACCTCAACAGTATAATTACCTAAACTAACTTTAGTATTATCATAAGAAATTAATGCTTCAATAACATTATTAACAACAAAATTTCTAAATATATGAAACTTACTAGTAACATCATTTCCATTAGAATCTAAAACTTTAAAAACTAAATTATCATTACTATTTAAGTTTCTAGCAATTCCTACAATTCTAAAAACATTATTATCAGTAAACTCTAAAACATGAGGTTCACTAATACATTTATTATCATTTAAAGTACACTTATCTAAAACATTTTCATCAGTACTAGATAAATAACTTAAATCAATAAACTTATCTTCTTCATTAACACTAGTAGTATGCATTGATCCATAATACTTATAAAAACCATAATCTCCTTCAAAAGATAATCTAATTTGATCAGCTTCTAAAATAATATTTTTATCACTAACATCAACAGTATATAAACCAGGATATGTATTATTAACAGTTGCTAAGACAACACCATCAGTATATGGAGCAGAAGCATCTCTAATAATAACTTCATTAGTACTTTCTTTATATACAATTTTTGTAGTTGTATTATAATAACTTGAAAAGAATTTAACTTTAGTTAACTTTTCTTTAATATGACCTTTATCAAAGAATGTAATATAACCATCAGATCTATAAGTATTATCATAATCTACTTCTTCTACTTCTGAAATGCTACTAAATGAACTTTCTAAAGAATCATATGGTAAATAAATATACGTTGATGAATTACCCCAAGAATTTTGAATAATCCATGCACCATTTATAGTTTTAGTTGATGTACCAGAAGGACAACCATTAGTACCATCACTTATTTGAACAGTGGATGAATTTAAACAAACTTTATGTGTATAATTATCATCCCATCCAATAATTGATACAGCATGGTTTATCGCCCCATCCACACTCCAAGGTATATAGTAAACAATATTTTTACCATTCGCATTCATTACTTTTTCTCCACTAGTTGGAGTATATTCAAATGAAAAATTAGTATAAGCACCAACACCTACATATACAGAACCATTATTTACAATTTGATTCTTTAATATTTTTACTAATGCACTAACTTCACTATCTGAAGTACTAATAAGTGGATTAAAGAATAATGCCTCATTTAAAGAGTATTGTACTTGTTCATTATTAAATATTTCATATGGTGATAACAATCCATTATATTCATATGGATATTTCCAATACTTATCTTCAGTAATACTTTTATCACTATTATAATTGCTACCACTACTACAATTTCCCTTACATTCAATTGGAGAAATACCAACAGCAGCTCCATTTAAATATCTAAGTAAATTACCACCTTCATTTAACTTTTCCCCAATAACAGGCATAATTGAAGTAATATATGGATTTTCTCCAGCATCAACTGATCCCTTAGATAATGTTGTAGCATAATCAATTTGTTTTTCTGAAAAAGTAAGCATCTTTTCTTTATTAGTCTTTATTGCTAAATGGCTTTCTAAAGAAGTAGATGAAGCAAATGCCCAACATAATCCTTCAGATCCTTGATCATAAACATTTGTAATATAACCTTCATCTCTTAAGTTATAATATGAACGTGCTTCAATCTCACTAGTATCATCAGATCCTTGTTTATCTTCTAATGGATTATTCTTATAAGAATGATCAATTCTAAATTCTTCGGGAATATATCCATATTCACTAGCATGTCCAGTCTCTAAAAACTCTACATATGCCGGATTTAAATAAGGAACTTCTTCAACCTTATTTTTCTCAGTTAAAATAATCTCTCCAGTTTCCTCATAAATTTCTTTTATATAATTTTGCGCTTCAACTGGCAAATAAGAATAACTTTCAGTTTTTAATACCCTATCAATCTTAGTATCTTTTAAATATTTAATGCCAAATATTCCTAAAGACACAAATAAAACTAATACTACAACAAGTATTAGTTTTTTAATATTCTTCTTTAATTTAAATTTCTTAGTTTTCATACTAACACCACACTACTCTATCATTAACTAAATTATATCATAAAGTAAATTTTAAACAACAAAAAAAGAACTAATTTTTTAGTTCTTTTTATAAATGTAATTTAGGTGGTCTAACCATCTTTCTATATTGTTTTTCATCTTTTATTTTTTGTCTACTAGCTTCATCTAATACTGTATGAATATCCTTTTTACTATCCCATTTATGTAAGCCTTCTGCATATATAAAAGATTCTAAAATTAAATTAAGATTTCCACCACATCTTTCCATTAAACCTAAATAATCTTCATCAGTTAATTGTTCAACTGGAAATCTAGGTTGAATATCATCTAATTCAAATCTTCTTTCAACAATGTTTCTAACTGTATCTAAATCACTAGCATAATCAACTACTCTAATATCAAAACCTTTTTCCTTTAAACCAGAAACTTTCTTTTTATCAGTAATTAAAGTAGGATCATCACTGGTAATAATTACTTTTTCAAACATACTAAAATAATTATTTAATATTTCTTGTACTCTAGAATCACTATTATGAGTCCAATCAAATCTATCAATCATTAAAGTTAAACTTTCAGCACCAACACCTTGTCTAAATAAAGAAACTATTTCACTTAACATTTCTCCACTAAACAATTTATGATCAATTGATAAATCTCTATATATAGCATCATTAATATAATTATCAAGTTCATGTACTTTATTTCCTAAAATAGCACTTAAATTACTAAATCTTTTATAAAATAATTCTGGATAAAACTCTTTAATATGATCTAAGAATTTCTTACACATAACCACTTCATAGTAATGTTCCATTACTCGTTTATTAAAATACTTATTTTCTTTAGTACTAAATAAACCAGCTCCATCAAAACGTGTTAATACTGCAGGGTTTGTTGTTTTAAGACTGTCATTTTCTCTACTAGCTAAAACAGTACTCTTTCCACAACCTCTACTTCCTGTCAAAATAAGTTTTCCACGTTTTTCATTTCCTGTTAAACTATCATTAGTTTCTCTTACTGGTTCCTTAACCAATAAATCAGAAAATAATAATTCGTTAACACTAACATTTTTAACCATTTAATTTACACCTTTAGCTTTCTTTAACTTTTGCGCAGCTCTATACTCAGCTTCTGCCTCATCTGCATCACATCTTCTAAAACAGGCACTTTGTCTATAACTATCAAAACATTGACCCGGATTTTCTGCTTCCTTTTGGTCTGCTAATGCTTCTAATTGTTCTCCTTGATCAAATAAATATCTGGCTCTTACAGAAGTAAATCCACACATTCTTTCATTTTTTCTAATAACATCTTCTAAAATATCACTATATTTTGCAGCATAATCATCCATACGAGTAAGTTTACCATCAACCCATGCAATTTCACACACTGGTTGAATTGTATTACCAAGTAATAAATTAAACCATGCAGCAACAACATGTCTATGACAAAAATCTTCTGGATCTTCATAACATAATAATGTTGAATGTTCTAACTCTCTATATACTCTAGCTGGATCAAGTTTAGATAAAACTTGTTTATAATATTCTTCAATATAATATCTAGTATTTTCCTCTTCTGAAATCTTTCCAATATTATCATGCCATACTTGCCAAAACTCACGTTTTGGAGCAAGTGCCGGATAAGAGTCACCTTCATATCCAGCACCCTTACCTCTATCTCCTGATATAGAGCAACGTCTATACATACCTGTTTCAAAATTTTTATAACTACTTGTACTAATCATATGAACCCTCCGTACAAGATATTATACTAAAACAAAAATAATCTAGCAATACTAGATTATTAACTTAAAGATTGTTTTTCATCTTTTTCCTTCTCTTTTTTCATTAACTCTTCCATTTGATATAAATCATTAATTATTTCATCAAAATATGCTTTTACTTGTGGAATTGTTAAATCTTGCATAATTGATATTTGAGCCAACTTTAATAAAGACACTTGTAAACACTCATCAAACCAACTTACTTTAGGTTTTCTATTTTCTTCCATAAATCCTCCTATTCAAAAACAAATCTCTCTTCAGTTTCTTTCTTTGTACTTTTTACTTTCTTTGTTGTTTTCTTAGGATCTTTTTCTTCCCTATAAATCTTCTTTATACAAATATTAGGTTTATTATCATCAAAGTTAAATGTATGGAAAGAATCTCCTCCACAGTATTTCCAATGACTGCAATTTAAACAGCTCTTACAAGACGTTCTTCTTTCATGTCTAAATTCTTTAAATTTATTTTCCCAAACATCTACAAAACTATCAGTATTAATATTCCCCTGAATTAATTCTGGTCTTCTTTCAACATTTGGACATACAAAGATATCACCATTACTTAAAATACTACCAACATAAAGACCTGTCATACAGAAGAAATAATTATCTCTTAATTCTTTTTCAGTGTTAAGTCCTAAATAATGACTACATCCATAATCAACAACTATTTTTCCTTCATTTCTTTTTTCATAAATAAATTTAAATAAATCTCTATATCCTTTTGGATCAAGTAATATATGATCATTATTTTTAGCTCTACCAATAGGGTCACAATTAACTACTCTCCAGTATTTAATTCCTAACTCTTGAACAATTCTATATAACTCTTCAAGTTCATGCATATTCTTCTTATTAGCAACTGTAGTTACTTGAACACATTCAATACTTGGTTCTTTTAACATTAACTTAATACCATTAATAATCTTATCCCAAGCACCAGGTACTTTTCTAAAAGACTCATGGGTTTCTCTTAACCCATCGATACTAATAGAAATGGTACTCATCTTAGATTTAACCATTTTCCTAACAAGTTTTTCATCAATCAAAATACCATTAGAAGTAATTCCCCATTTAAATCCTAAACTAACAGCATAATCCATAATTTCGAATAAATCTTTTCGTAAGAAAGGTTCTCCACCAGTAACATTTAATAATATTGAAGAGGCATCATAATGATCAGCAACTTCTTTTAAAGTTTCCATTAATTTTTCTTTACTAATTTCATTCTTTGGTTTTTCATAACCACAGCTACTACCACAATGTTCACATCTTGCATTACATCTAGAAGTAACCTCTAAAAATAAATGATATAGTCTTGGATGATCATATAAATATTTTCTATATTCAAAAACTTCTTCCATATTTTGTTTTCTAATTTCTTTTAATTCATCACTTGCTTTTTTTACTACTGCCATATTTACACCTCTATAATCATTCTAACACAAATAAACAAAAAATACTCATTCAATCAACGAATGAGTATTATATTTCTAGAACTCAGATAATGAAATTTCTATAACTGGACGCACACCAATAGAGATATCATCATCATAACCAACATAGCTGAAATACTTGCCAGTATCCACAAACCATAAACAAAACTCGTCAATAACTGAATCAGACCAATATGTAGTCTTGTATACAAAGTCAAACGCTCCACTACACGTTTCATCATCACTACTACATCCTAAGCTTTCTAATTCTTCTTTTGTAATAAGTCTTGCTTCTTCTATATTTGCTCCTAAGCTTTCTAAATAAGATGAATAGTTATTTACGTATCCTTCTACTATACTTCCGTTATAATCACTATAATTTGTTCCTCTTTGGCTATCTGACGAAAAAGCCGTTGTTCCTATAAACGGAAATATTTCTGCTTCATTTACACTATCCCAATTATATCCTATCGCCTCTTCATCTTGTATTCCTGTTGGACTTTCTAGTGGTGTTACTATAGGGCCAAATTCATATTCAACGATTACACTGTTTCCCACATGTAAATTATACATTGAAAGTAGTTTTACATTACCATCTTCTTGTCCAAACACATAGAATTGTTCATCGCCAATAGATACAATACTGCCCGGATCATTTAAATTACCACTAACTAGTTGTACAACTTTATCTGAAGGTATTACTGGTTGAATACTTGAATCATCTATTGTTGAGTAAACTAATGCTATATTAGGCAAAGCTACTGAAAAAGGTCCATCAACATATGCACCATTTGACGAATAAACAATCCTAATATTTATTTCTTCTCCCATACCTGATGCTAAAGCATGATTAGTCACTAATTCATTACCCGTATAAATTGAATAAGCTACTGTAATTGTAATATTAAAATCATCACATGCACTTTGTACCAATGAAGAGGTTGTTCCTGTCTCGCCTTCACATGTGTTATTTCCTAAATAGTTAATATTATTTAAATATGCAGTGTATTCCCCCTCGTTTCTGGCATAGAAAGTATACTCTACATACTGACCAGGTTCTGTAAATGTTGCTGATAACCCTTTGATTGTTGGATTAGTAGAATTATCAATTACACCATTTGTTGCAGTAATTCCTGATGATTTATAAGATGCAACAACGTCACTAACAACCAAACTATCTTTATTAGTTGAAAACTTAACTTTAAATGTATCTGAACTCGGCGTTACACTTGCACTTGATGAAATATTTAAACTTACTGAGAAAGCTGCAAATCCAACAGACAAAGATACAATTCCCATAACCAATGCAATTATCATTAATAATTTTTGTTTTCTACTATGTTCCATACAATCACCTATCTTAAAAAGATTATAACATAAAAAAAAGAGTAAAACTAAACTTATTTACTCTTTGTACTTACAGATGTTTTTTCATCTATTGCTTTTTTGAATATAGGATTATTAAAAAATTCAATTAAACTAGATAGATTGGTTTTAACAACACCACTTAAATTTCCATTTTCATCATAGTCAGTTAAAACTAATTTAACTTCTCCTCCTGGTTCTCTACCTTCAACAAATATCCTTCCACTATGAGCAAAACAATTTCTAATTGTTGTTGCACATTCTAAATTTCGTAAAGAACTCATCATTATTCCACCAAATTCTTCATCTACTCTTCCATCTAAATATTCATTTAATTCTTTATTTTCATCAATTCTATCTTGTCTAAATCCTAATTGTTCTGCAATAACATTTCTCTTTTCTTTAACAATACTAGGATCAGTAGCAGCATTTATATAAGCATTGAGTCCAGATAAATTTCTATCAATTGATTTAATAGTTTTATTATTCCCACTTCTTTTATTTCTTTTTTCAACACAGAATGTATGAACATCTTTAGAATAACCTTTTATATTTAAACCATCCATAAAACTATAATCATCTTCAGTTAATTCTAAAAACTTAGTTTCTTTATTAACAACATAAGTATTAATACCAAGTGTATATAAAAGTCCTACAATAATTTCATTCATCTCATTATTAATAACACCCTTAGCATTACATAATCTATATAAATCATTTTCATTATAAACACTTAATACTTGATCACTTGGAGCTTTTCTTCTTTTTAACTCACTAGTTGCTTCTTTATAAATATCTGGAAATTCTTTCTTTAAAATATCTCCAACTTTAGAAATTTCTTCATCATAATACTCTTCACATAATTCTCTACATCTTAAATAAATATCTTCATCACGATATTCACAAAATCTAATAATATCTTCAGTAATTTGTTCATCATAAGTATGAACAATACCTTCTTCTAGCATTCCAAAATAAATTGCTTTTAAATAAGCATTTTGAATTCTTTGAGTATCAACATAACTACTTCTTAAAATAATATCCATAAACCTAGAAAGTTTATAATCATCCCTAACAGCATCTTTATGCATATCATACATACTAAATAAATATTGCATAGAATTTAAATAATCAACAGCATCATAATTAACAACTCTACTCATTGCTGATGCAATATCCATTCTTTGAAATACCGCACTTCTATTTTGAAAAAATTCTTTTCTTTTTCTATAATTAGGTAATAATTGTTTCTCTAATTCATCATTATTCATACCTGAAACAACCATATTAAGTCTAGGAGACTTTCTATTAAAATCAGATATCTTTATATGATAATATGGATACTCATTCTTAAACTCTTCAGTAAACCAATAATTAAATAACTTACTATAATATCTTTTATAATAATCAGCTTCACTTAAACTACTCTTTATATCAGCAAGTTCACTTTCAACAACACTTTTATACTTTTCTATTCTCTTTAATTCTTCTTCACTTAAATCATCACGAAAGTTTTGTAAACTCCAAAATAATTTTTGTCTTTCTCCACAAAATAAAGTAAATTCTTCTCTACCTATTCTTCTATTATCACCATGTTTATCATCAAAAGATATTTCTATATCATAAGCAGGTAAATCATTTTCAATAAAATCTCTAACATCATCAAATGATTGCATAACAGTAGCATCTTCAACTTTTATAAATGGATTTAAAACAACAGTAAACTTATAATCATCAAAAGTTCTATTTAATAATAAATCATTCATTATAAATTTCTTAAACCAATCAAAAGAAACACTACAATCTAATTTATTAGCTGTTCCTGTATTAACAACATTAACATATCTATTTTCATAGTCCACTGTAAATCCATTATGAATAATACCATTTCTTAATGCTACTAAAAACCATTCCGGACTATTACCATCATCTTCTTTATCATGAATAATAATATCATCAGTTATCAAACTACTTAATCGACTATCATCAATATGCTTTGTAAATCTAGTCGAAATATTCATATTCTTACTATCTTTTTCTACAAGTAATTCTTCAGCCAAAGCAAAATACGCAAGACTTATTGCTAATTCAAACTCATCTGATTGTCTAAAAAAATCAATATACTTATGATTTCTTATCGACATAAGTCTTTTAATAAGTTCATCTCTACTTGCTTCATAATAAGATTTACTCATAATAACACCTCATATTATCTAATATAATTATTATAACTTACAAACTAAAAAAAGAATACAATAAAGTATTCTTTTTACTTATTAACTGTATCTAAAAACCTTGTCATTGTCTTAGTTAATTTATTATCATTATCATCTTCAACAATAACCCATTTAGAATTATTATCTTCATCCAAAATAGGCAACCATTTAACATTACCATCATCAGTTAATATACCAAATACATCTTCAACCATTCCTATTGAAAATACATAATTAATATTCATTAATTTATCAAACATATCAGAATAATTTCTCTTTGGCATTATCTTATAAAATTTCTTAAAATCTTTTTCTCTAATAGCCATTATTACTGCATAAACATGTTTACAAAAACCTTCATAAGGACAAGAACAATATACTTGCATATCCTTACTAACTTCATCATATTTAATAATTACTACATAAAGTTCATTACCATTTACAACAGCAAAATATCTATCATCTACTTTTTCTAAGAACAATACTCTTCTTTCATCATAATATCTTGTTCCTCTAATCACAACAGGTATTTCAAATAACTTATCTAAGTCTCCTTTAAACAAATCAAATCTAAAATTATTTTCATAAGCAAAATTATCTGCTTCACCACTATAAATATAACTTATTTCTCTAAAGAAAGGATTTAACTTACTAGGTAAATTATCAAACACTAAACTCATTATCTCATATAACTCATTATGTCCTTCAGGTATATACTTATAAAACTTAATCTTAACTTCTTGACTATTATTACATTTAGAATCAATATAAATACCTACATTATTTTCTTTACCCCAATAATTCTTCTTTTGATCAATTGTTAAAGTAGAACAAAGCTTTTCTATTTCTAAAATAACATCTTCTTCTATATATTCACTACTCTCATATACACTTAATTTACTAGTCTTAACAAAATCTAAATCAAACCATCTTAGTTTATAAGATTTTAACTTTTCTATATAATCAATTCTTATATAAATATGAAAATTATTATAATTATTAAAATAAGCAGCAAAAAACAAAGTATCATTACTATAATACTTTTCAATACACTCTAATTTCCCCTTATAATCCTTTTCATTAAAAGTCATCTTTTCACCTACTTAGATTCCTCTATCTTCTTACATTATACCATTATTTTCTATTTATGAAATATCTTTTTAAAAATTTCATGCTATAATTTAAATAATGAGGTGGCTATATGAAAATAAAACGTGCTGAATTATATGAAACATTAAGACAAATTTGTCCAGGAAAATACTCAATAGGATTACATGGAATATCTTTAAGTAGAGTTCAAGATTTCTATGGATTAGATATTTCTCTTCCAGAGGTTATCTCTACTGCAACAGCAAAACAAATTGTAGAAAATGGTTTACGTGTAGAATCAGCAAGAACAATCAATGGAACAGTAGCCTTTATGGGAAGATTAGATAATCCAGATACATTAGAAAAAACATTTAAAGGTCTAACTAATTATTGGTATGGTTCTGATAAAGATTATATAATTGTCGCAACCCCAGTAGAATTTGAATGTGTTGACGGAAGAAGTTTATATGTAGGCGCAACAAACCTAGAAAGTATATATAAAGGATACTTTTCTTCAACAGGAAATGAAACAACCACAATATTAGATCAAATAATATTATCTAATGGAAAAATTATTGATCCAAGATTTATATTAGGAAGATTTAAAAAAATAAATGATGAAGATATTGAATTAGAAATTAATCCAGAACATCTAAGTCAAACAGGAAAAAAATTTACTTCTGAAGAATATAATCAATTTACTAATTATTTACGTTTTTCAGGTTATTCAAATATAATAGAAGCCTTAGAAAATAAAGACTTAAAAGCAGTAAAAGATGCTCTTCCACTATTAGAAAGAGATGTATATAGTACATATTATATTTTAGAAACAATAGAACAATTTCTTACAGAAGACAAAATAAGAGAATTCTCTGAAGAAGATTTACAAATATTAGAATCATTAAAACAAAGACATAAACAAATACTAGAAGACAATAGACGTTATGAAGAAGAAAAAAGATTAAAATTAGAAAGAATGGCTAATTATACAATTGATGAAATTAGAGAATTTGCATTAACAAATCATCCAACATATTTTCAAGACTTTCCAGATAGTATAAAAAACAACATAGAACTAATGAGAGAACTAACTAAAACTAAAGGTTTAAATTCATTTATAGTATATTATTTAGGACCAGATGTAAGAAATGATTCAGAAGCAATGATTAACCTAGTCAATAATTGTAGAACAAGTAATTTTGAAGATTACTTTAGAAATGAATGGTATTATGAAAAACCAATACCAAATAAATCTGATTTAGGATATACAACAATAGGATTAGATGTTAGAACAAACCCATTATTCTGGGAATCTTTAAATACAAGAATATTAGAAATAAATAAAGAAGAAGGAAAAGAATATCCATACTTCGATACAGAAAAAGAAATACGTATAGCAACAGAACTTAAAACTAAGAAAACACAAAAATAGAAATGAAACACTCATTTCTATTTTTTATTATTATATTCTAAATAACAGAAATCATAAAATCGATTGATTGCTTCAATTCCACTTCTGTATAACTATATCTAGCATCAGGATGATCTATACAATTCCTAATATATGTTGATAAACTATTGTATTGATGATTATTTTCTGGATTTATATAAGTTTTATTAATTACATTGGGTAAAGAACATAACCATGAATCTGTTTCTCTTACATTTGCATTTTTTCCAAGTAAATTTGATACTTTTTCTTGTATATAACCATATAGTTGAATATGAAAATCAACAGTATACATATCAAATATTCTATACTTAATTTCTGCTAATGTAACTGGTCTACCGTGTAAACCAACTATAGATGAATCAAAATTTTTAGTTTCATTTTTATCAATCTTAACAATAACACAATCAGAATCATTTAATGCAGACTCTAAAACATGTTCAGAATGAGTAACCATAAATAGTTGCGATGTTTGAACATCATTATCCATAAACAATTTTCTGTAGTAATTATAAATTTTTTTCTCCCAACAAGGATGCATACTAATTTCCGGTTCATCTATAAAAACAAAAGAACCTTTTATACTTTCTTTATTTCGTAATAACTGAACACCTCTAAAAACAATCTGTTTTTCACCTGAACTTAAATTTGAGATATCAAACTCACTTCTCCCCTTTTTAAACATTACTTTAACGTTATCATTAACTCTACTAAATTCTACTGTATTATTAAATATTTCACTAAAAGCACTCGTAAATCTATTCATCTTTAATCCCTCAAGTTCAGTAGGAACATTACAGTTCGACCCTTTATTATTTTTAAACCAATCAGATATAATACTATTGTCTTGATTATTAATATCAACTAACAATTGAATAATAGAATAAGCTAAATCATCACTTGATTTTAATCTAATTTCATTAAATGCTAAATCAGTAGTCTCGCCAGTAATAGTACTAACTTCTCTTCTCGGCTTATAATTGATATCTACGCTTGAATATACACCAAAGCATCTAAATGTGTAAATTTCATCAGCATATCCATCTTTTCTGTAATGTCTACTTTTACAAGCGGGAGAAAAAACAGCACTATATACATCTTCATTATTACTATTAGAAGATACGACTAACGTCACTTCGGAAAAATCAACCCTAGTTGTATCATCTAAAGTTGTATAAAACCCTTCGTCTGATATATCCAAAACAAGCTTCAATTTTTTTATTGCTCTTTCAATAGTATGAAACGCAAATTCCTTTGAACAAAGATTTACTAATTCCTCAATTAATTTGGTCTTACCACATCCATTTTCACCAGCAATTACAACAGTATCAGGCAAACTACCATCATTCTTTGAAAACTTAAATGTTCTCGAACCAAATATTTTATGATTAAAAAACTCAATTTCCTTAATTCTTATCATAATATCACCTCAAACCTATTGTTTCTTTTTATTTGACGCATATATTCCATAACCAATACCACCAACTGTACCGAATCCCAAAACTGTTGAAATAAAATCTTCACTTGCTGAAGATTTATTGATAGTGATTTTATATTCTTTTACAGTCCCATCTTCAGCTGTTACAACTATATAAAAATCATTTTTACCTTCTTCTATTAAACTAAAATCATCAACTTCTATAGTTGCATTTTCGTCACTCAACTCATATGTTACTTCTACACTTTCAACAGAAGAACCAACATCATACTCAGCTTTATTGTTAGAAAAAATAAGTTTCTCACCATCAAGATAAATATCAACATTAGTGTCATTACTTTTCCTATAAACATAAACACTATATTCCTTCTTACTTCCATCTTCCGCCGTAACAAGAATACTACATACATTATAACCAATCATTAATGATTCAAAACCATTTACATCATAATCCGCTAAATTATCAGTTAATTCTGCAGTCACTTCAATGCTTTCTTTATTAGTAGTATAACTAATATTTTCACCTTCAATAATAGCAAACTCTTCTCCTTCAATAATAATTTTTTCTATTGTATTAACATTGCTTTTTTCTTTAACAATAAAATTATTATTACTATTTGAAGAATTTGAACTACTACTTCCATTATGACAATGATATTGTCCATTATATAATCCCCATTTGGCACAATTTGTTCTGCAATAGTGACAACCGTTTGAATCAGTTCTACCAGGATGTGCAAAAACATTTAATGGTATACCAACAAACAAAAATAATAAAACTAACAAACTAATATAATTTTTCATAATACTACCTCACTTCTTTAATCCGACCATATCACGAAAGACATAGTTCGACACATTTTTTCCTTCAATTAGCATTTTACTTCCTTAAAAACAACTCATTATTACCTAAATCTAAATATTTAAGCATTAAAAAAAGCATATTCTAAAATATGCTTTATTCTTCTACTGTCTCTAAATAAATTCTTTTTTCAAATCCCCCACGTTTTAATTTCTTTTGTTTAGCTACTTCTACTACATCACCTAAAGACTTACCCTCTAATGCAGCAAGAGCATCAATTATTTCTAACATATCAGCTAATTCTTCAATTCTTTCTTCACTTGTAGTAGCACCTAAAACTTCATGATATTCTTCATTTAATTTAGTTTCTAATTCAGTTTTATATTCTGCTTCATCTAATATTCTAGTAATTGGCTTTTCACCATTACCTTCAATAATTTCAGGTATTCTATCTCGTACTAATTTATTATAAGTTCTTGCCATAACTATCTTCCTCCTATATATAATTATATCAAACAGAGGTTCGTAATACAATCGAACAAAGACAATTAATAATAAAAAAGAGACATAGTCTCTTTTATTTAATTCTAAATATAAATTTAAATAACTTACCTATTCCAATAAATATCCATCTAATTAAATTATATACAAGTATAATTGGAGAAAGTAAAATCCACATAAAACATCCAAAGAAACTAACTTCATCATCTTTTTTAGGATTCTTTCTAGAATCTGTCCAATATAAACCTGTACCAGGTAAACCTACAGATGTAGTCTTTCTGCCATCACTATTTACAGAAACTCTAGCTCCACGAGTACCAAAGCTTAACCCAATAGATTTCTTATTAAAGTTTAATTTAACTCCTGGAAATATTTTAATACTCTTTCTAAATCTTAATCCCATAACTACACCTACGTTCTTTATCTTACTGAGTTAATTATAACATATTAGTCAAATATATCATTAATAATTTTATTTAATACTTCTTCCCTATCAAATGAAGTATCATAAGAAGTAATTTCATATTCCTTAAACTTATTATTAAAAAATTTATTTCTTTCCACAAAATATGTAGAATTTCCTCTTAATTCTTCATCAATACACCAATAAGTCCAGTCATCCTCAGTATCATACTTCTTCATATTATTATATAAATCATCACTACTAATCTCATTATAAGTTAAACCAATTATTTCGTACTTATCTTTATACTTATCACTACGTAAGAATGATATTATCTTTTCAAAATCAATATGAGTACCTTCAATAACAAATTTAACTCCGTCATAAAATGCATTACCTTCACTTAGTTCAGTAAAGAAATTTATAAGAAATGGTACTAATCTTGATGCAGTATCAAATTCATCACCATCATGATGAATTTGAAGTTCAGGATAAGCAGATAATCCACTAATAATATTATCTAGACTAATCATACTATAACATTTTTCTTTAACAAACTTCTTAGCTAAAGTAGTTTTACCACTTCTAGCAGCACCTATAATTAATATATTCTTATCCATAGAATCACATCCATTCACATCAATTATAGCACAGTTGTAAAGTACTAGGATGGTTAATTGTAGATGTTACCTTTGTACCGTAGAGAAATATTAAATGTACAAAGAGTTACTCGAAAAGATAATCAAAAGAAAAACACATCTTATTTAATAAAATGTATTTTACTGTTTTAATCATTATTTTGTTTACTTAAAACTGCCTGTGCTAAAGAATGTGAAGAAATAAAATTCGAAAAATTAACATCATTTTGCAAAGTAAAAATCTTATCATTAATTATATCTAGTAAATATTCTCCATTTTTAATTCTTTCGAAGTCAAATTTATTAAAATCTATTATAACAAATCTCTCTTCTATGTTTTCTTTTGAAAGATAAAATTTTCTAATCAAACCAGAAGCTTGTTTCCATTCTTTACCTGATACACCATTATACGAAAACAGAATACAAATTTTGTTTCCAGTAGTCATAAGTAAACTACAAACTTTTCCAACATATGTTACATTAACACTTCTACTTAAATTTTTACATTCTCCAATAAAATGCTTAAGACGCTTATCAAGAACATTTTTATTTAATAAAATTTTTCCAATATTATTACATCTTACCAACTGATCAAATTCATTAGTATTAGAATGAATATTATCATATACTTCAAAAACTTTAGTATGTGACAAAAGAAATGATGCTAGTTTTTCTAAAGATTTTCCTTTTTCTTCGGAAGAACAATTTTTGTTGGCATTTGTTTTAATAAATCTATCATATAACTCATTATATTCGCTCATTGTTTCATCATCAAATTTGCATAATGATTCAGAAGATGATAATTCCTCAACACAAGCAATGGCTGTTTCTAAATTATCTATATTTTCCATTCCATAACCACCTTATATACAACCTTCACATTATTAGGAAATATCAACTTATTTTCACATTCATCACAAACATCATTTTTTATTTTCCAAAGTTCATCATACTCATTCACTTTGCGATTGCAATCAAAACATTCTACAAAAAAAACCATTTTTAAGATTTGTTCTTTTTCAAGAAGCGATAATACTTCATATGTTTTTTCAGTCGATAAATTTAAATATTTTTTTAAAGCACTCGGATAAATATAGTCATTAACTTCATATAATTCCAAAAACTCTGCTAATTTATCCATATCAACTGACAAATTATCACAGAATATTTTCTTTAATAAACTCTGTAACATCATCCATCCTCTCCATTCCAATCAAATCTTTATGAGAATAAAAATTTAACATACAATATCCAGTATTATAATAATCAAAAGTAAACTTAACATGATTAACTGGCTTACCAACAAAATCAACTTCAATTATTGGATATTCTGAAGTCTTTTCACGTACAGAAACCAGCCTATTTAACTCCCTTTTTATATTAGGACACTTATCAAGTTCTTCTTCATAATTGTTTATAATTGATTTTAACTCAGAAATATATGGAAGCGAATAATCACCATTGTCACTTGTTCTAAAATCTGCACGCGAACCATTTTTAAAATTCATTTGTTGACGACTCATTTTAACTTCTTCTCTACTATCATCAGCTGCAATATCAATAATTTTAGTCAAATCAAGAGACAACAAAGTAATGCCAAGATTTTCATCCAAATACTTTCTAACCTCAGCAATCAATTTCATATAAACCGTATTTTCTCTTTCAACAACTGTAAAAATTTTCTTTATTGTATCAAATCTTATCTCAACAACACCCTTTTTTCGATCAATAACAACTACAACAGGAAACTTTAAACTAATATGCTTTCCATCTTTTGTATCATATCCATCATATACTTTATTAAAAAGTAACATGTCCTTATCATCACAAGATATTCTTACTGGAGAGTTAATATTCTTACTAATGGCAAAAGAATAATCTTCATCCAACAACGGTATACTTTCTACAGTCTTAATTATGGTATCAGTAACTATTGTACTAAATAAAACAGCATATTTATAAGATCTTTGAAGATTAAACTTTTCGAAAATCATCATAACCTTTGAAGATTTCTTCAAACAAGATATTATTGTATTATTTATGTCAGCCTCATCAATTTCAACTTTTCCTTCTTCAAATAAACTCACTTGTGATTTCTTTTTAAAGGCAACCCCTTCATCAACTAATATCTTCAAGAAATTGCTTTTCATATTATTATTATAAGTATTAATTGTATATTTTAAACATTCTAATACATCTGTTTTCATAATATTCACTTCCTATTACTACAAATCAGATATACTATTATTACAATATAGTATATCACAATTGCTAATTATTATATTATGTAACACAAACAACTACAAGTTTTTTTACACATGATAGACACATAATACAACCCACTTTCACTATACCACTTTATTCCTCGAAAAAAATATAACTTCCCTGAATGCCCTATTTTACTTCCTTGAACTGTACTTAATGCCCTTTTTAGACACAAAAAAAGAACTATTTCTAGTTCTTTTCCTTTTATCCATTAAAAAGGCAACTCATCATCATCCGCATCAGCAGCACTAAAGAAGTTAGGATTCTCTCTTTGTAACTTCTTAACTAGTTGAGTCATCTCAGTCTCAGTAGCTTGTATTACTCTATCATTAATAGGACCTACTTGATTTGCTATAGCA